>JANYEO010000139.1 GCA_025363025.1 Opitutia bacterium | reverse complement strand
TTGGCTTTCATTTTAAAGGCACAAAAATACCACTCCTAGCCTTTACCAGCAGTGTGTCCGTCATCACTTTCTTTTTCCCCTTAGTGGGGGAGCTCTCAACCCTCTCTCTATTATGGGAACTCGGCTGGCGCGGCACCCTTGCCGGCGCCCCCACCCTCGCCCTTAGCTGGAAAACACTCAAGGCAATGAAGCAATAGGCCCCATAATAGCTGATTCAAATGAAAAGCCATTGTTTTCTGGTTTCTATTACTGGGATTATTTAGAGACTGATTGCAGAATGCTTTGATTTTGAGGAATTTGTAGGGGGGAGCGACGAATGTACATACGGTACTTGAGGAGCAACAACCGACCAAAAACTCAAAAGAAATGCATTCTGCAGCAGTCTCTTTTTGACATTGTCACTTCAACACTTCAGGTCAACAATCACTTTATGCGCACACGCTTCATTCTTATCGCCCTCTTTACAACCACGGCTGCCTTAGCTGCAGGTACACCCTCCGTTGAAAAACAGCAGACGCCCTTAATCTGCAACGTCTACCCCGCTTATCATGCCACTGCAGACTTTGATAGTTTAAGCGAATTTTTTTCAGGCAAAGAAAACCCCCGTGGCCAATATATGCTGCGTAGCCAACCCACCGAACGTGCCGGCCTTTATTTGCGGATTACATTGGATAAGCCACTCAATACACTCCCAAACGGTACCCTTATTAATATCTATTATCAACGGAGTGACTCTGCAAAACCCCTCTCACACACATTTGAGCTTTCCGATACACATCAAAAAACAAGCACCCTGCTTCTGGGCCTCACAGGCACAGATTGGCCTATATCCGCCCGGCTCAATGCATGGAAGGTCGATATCATAAGCCGGGCAGGCTCCCTCATAGGCACTTTGCAAAGCCATGTATGGAGCCTGCCAGAAAACCAAGCCAGCGTAGAGCCAACACCTAAGGCCGCCCCACAGCCTGTAGCAGTTGAAAAATAGCCTCTGCCCCTTTATCCAATAAGGATAAATCAAAATTTTCATTAGGCGCATGTATGCTGCTTTCTGGCGTGCAAAGCCCAATCATTAAAGAATCCATTCCCGTTATCGCCTTGATTTGAGCAATAATAGGAATACTCCCGCCTTCTTTTAAATAAACCGGTGGCAGCCTAAAAACAGCTTGGATAGCTTTATCAACCGCTAAAAAAGCTTTGTGCAGCGGCTCATTTACTGGGTGCACAGCCGAAGCGGGGTTACCAGGAGGATAAACTCCATAAGGATTGCCCCCCCCATAAGGGATTATTTTTAAAGTGACGCCCGTCGGCAAACGCTCTTCGATTGTCCGTATAATTAAAGCTTCAACCTCACTTGCTTTTTGGCCAGATACTAAACGCGCAGTTATTTTAACAGAAGCCTTGCTCGGGATAATCGTTTTTGACCCTATCCCTTGATAGCCGCCTGTAATACCATTATACTCGAGCGTTGGCAAAAACCGGATAGCCTCAAAAGGGGTATGCCCAGGCGGCATATGCAGGGCGGATACTCCTAAAAACTCTCGATACTCCTCAGCTGTTTGAGGGATGTTTTTTACTTGCTCGCAGTCCCAATCAGTCGGCTTTTCTACCGCATCATAAAAGCCAGGGATATTAACCCAGCCATCCGGTGTATGCAGCGTAGCTAGCAGTTGGGCCAAAGCTTGAATAGGATTGCGTACCGCCCCCCCATGGAGTCCCGAATGTAAATCTGCCTTAGGGCCACTTAATTCTACCTCTAGCGCAACTAAGCCACGCAAACCGGTGGTAATGGCTATTTGATCTGCCGATAAGCTTTGAGTATCAGAAAGCAGGACAAAGTCCCCTTTTAAACGCTCTTTATAGGCTTCAATAAAAGCAGGAAAGCTGGGACTACCTGTTTCTTCCTCCCCCTCAATCATAAAAGTAAGGCGAAGGGGAATTTCAGGATCTTCCTCAAGCAAACGGGCTGCTGCTGCGATATGAGCCATTAAAGGGCCCTTATTATCAGCTGCACCCCGTGCAAATAAATGACCACCGCGCACTGAAGGCTCAAAAGGGGGCGTATCCCAAAGTGCTAAAGGTTCTGGCGGTTGAACATCGTAGTGGCCATA
>JANYEO010000010.1 GCA_025363025.1 Opitutia bacterium | reverse complement strand
ATGGAGAGAAACTAATGGGCTGGCTGTAAAATATAATCAGCTAGCTGCCACTGAAAATAATCTTACTGTTTTGCAGCAGCATCTCAGAGTAATTTTGAATAAGAGAGATGAAACAATAAGAGCTTTCTACGAATATATTGGAGTTCAAGATCAAGGAGATCCACGAACGTCAGTAGCCTCAATAAAGATTGCCCGTCAACAGGCTGAAAATGATATAGCTAGTATTAAAGGAACCTTTGAGCCTTATGAAGCAGAGCTTCAAAACCTTGAAGGCATTGAACAAAAGCGCAGGGAAATAGAAGCACATAACAAGGAAGTTGAAGTGCAGAACAAAAAAATTCAGGCACAGAATGAGGCCGTTGCCTTTTTGGAGACGCAGCAGAAAGCCATTGATCCTTATTATGATTATTATCAAAAAAACTATAATCAAATAATGGGTAAAGCGGGGACAAATTTAGTAGAATATGCCGCAGGGTTAAGGCAATTGAGTACAAATTTTTCTACAGCTGTCACTTTATTGGAGCAAGCGAGGGTCAAATTTCAAGCAATCGCGTATGCTGAAGGGGTTAAAGTGGCTGATTCTAGCCTGAAAAATGTTAAGGAAATTTTGGCGGGTATAGATGGGGATTTAAAAGCATTAAACACAGAAACAGAAGCAAAGCTCAAAAAGCTTCAAGCGGCTATCAGTGCGCTGGAGGCTAAGGTGCCTGTTTTAGAAGGGCATAAAAACCCAGAGGCGCACCTTGATCTTATGCGGAAATACGAAGAAGCCTTGTTACAAGCGCAAGTGTTAGGTGCAAACACGCAATGCCAAAACCCCAGCGGTCAATATAATGTCTTGTATTGTCAGTATAAAATCAGTCGCTTGAAGCGGATGATAGAGGCTTTTCGGCAAAACTTTTTAGCGCAGGAGGCGGCCCTTAAAGTAGATATTGGCAATAATCAAAAACAGTTGAAGTATTTAAAGGGTGCCCGTGAAGAGCTGCAGGGGATTGCTAATAAGGCAAAGCCTTTGCTGCTGGAATTGGGGCAAGCCTCAAGCCGCGAGTTAACAGCCTTGAAATGGACGCCTCAATCAATGGACGAAGCCCTGCGTAATATTGATGAGTCTTTTAAGAAAGGCTATGATAGCCAGCCCTTATTAGCAGCGCTTAGGCAGGGGATTGAGCAATCGAAAATGCATTATACGAATGGCACATTAGGAGAGCTTTCTCTTTATCAAAAAATGTTGGAGCAGATGAAAGTCCTTAAGGAGTATAACGAAAGTTTTGGGCGTAATGATAATGTGGAACATGCGGGTTATTGGGAAGATCTCGCAAATGCGGAAATTAAAGAGGCTCAGTTAAAAGTGCATTACGCAAAAGCACAGGCCGCTTATGAAGCCGGCGAAAAGTTAAAGGCAATGGATTATGTGTTACAAAGCCACAATCTATTTGAAGCATGGCGTTCTCTCAGAAACAAACTCGTGGCTCATGCGGCAGCTCATAAAGATTTATTGCTTTATGGGCCCATTCATTTAAATCGTCTTAATAGTTTAGATAAATTGTGGGGAGCACTTAAGGATAGCTTGAGCGTTGAAAAAGATATTTTAGACCGTGAGCGTAAAGATAAGCAATTTGCAGCCATTTATGATAGCCGGCCTTTGGGGAAAGCATTCACGAAGAACAGTGGCTTTACAGTAGGCAAAAAAGCGCTTTCGGTGCGTTCTTTGAGTGGGTTAAACGGGGCTCAACCTATCCCTCGTTATCAGAATTATTTCTTGACCCCAAAAAAAGAAGCAGTGAATTTTGGAGATTTAACAGGGGGCGACCGTTTGTATGTTGGGCAAAAATACGCATACAGTATTAAAGTCCCGCTTGTTCAATGGGAGAATATTGATAACGCCTTGGATACCCGCAATGCGAATTTAAGAATCAAGGTGTATGCATTAGAAGAAGGTTCGAATGAGGGAGTTAAGGAAGAACCTTTAAAGACGTTTGAATATGTCATTCCTATTGTGCCAGATGGAAAAAAAGTCCCTATAACGAGTGATGCCTTTAAATACTGGGGGGATTTTTATTTAAATGATCAAAATGGCCTGATCGAGCTTAAGGGAGAGTTGCTAAATGAATTTGGGCTGGAGACAACATTGGCCTATGAAGATACCCAGGAAGGGGCCTATTGGCATAGCTTTATTTTGACGCATCAGGCAACGGATGCGCGCTATACCTTTGTCATTGAAGCCCGGCATGATTATCCTTCGAGCGATGATATCGCAACAGGCACTGTGCTGAATGATGGATTTGAGCCTATTTATACGCTAACATTTGCTCCGGAAGCGTTAGATGCGGTTAAGTATGTTCAGCTCCCTCAATTTAGTTACCCGGCGGGCCCTATCAGTTATGTTTCATCAGGTTCTTTTGCAGATACTATTAATCCTGGAAGCCAAAGTATGGCTACCCCTAATAGGTCGCCCTTAGATGTTCCGGGCACAGGGTTTTTAAAGCTTGGGCATTCTGCGGAATTGCGCACGCATGCGCTTTTAGATACATTGGTTGAGCGTTTAGGCAAAAACCCAATAGCGCTTGCTAGCTATGTGTTAAACGAAATTGATTTAATACAGGCGAGTAGCTTGCCAAGGGCTGAAGGAGACGAGCATGCTGGTGGAGATGAAGCAGGGTTTGATGCGTTTCGTTATTTAATGGAGTTTGGCAAAGCGATTTATCCGGGTATTATCAATCGTGGGGCATTGGGTGCTTTACTAGAAAAACAAGGGACGCCCTGGGAGCAATGTGCGTTACTCGTTTATTTGTTAAGGCAAGCAGGCTATAAAGCTGGTTATGCAAGGATGGAAGCAGGGGAGTTGCAAGTCAGTACGGATACGCTTTCTAAAATGCTTAAAATGCAGCTTGATGGGTATGAGCATAATAAAGCCGTAGAGCTTAAATATCCATGGGTTGTAATGTATGCTGAAGCAGCAGGCCAGTGGCGTAATATTTTCCCCTGGCTTAAAGATATTGAAATTATAGAGGGCGAGAATATTGAAGATTGTTTACCGCTTGGCTGCAAAAATGCACAGGAATGGATTACGCGCTACCTTCAAAATGATGCGAATATTTTGGCGAAAGGGGGCGTTAGCAAAAATGATACGGCTTTTCGTTTATTTGAGCTAGGCGTGCAAGATGCATTAGCTGCAAAAGACTCTGACTTGGAGCATGTCGGGGTTCGTTACGTGAAGCGCAAGCATTATATAGAAAATTGGGAAGACTTTCCTTGTCCTGAAGTTTTTTTAGGAGCTTACCACATAGACGAAGATATTTCTAAGGAGAGTACATTGTTTAGTAAGGTTCAGGTGAATCTAACTTCTGTTGAAAACCCTCAGAAGAAAATACAACTGCCTTGGATGAATTTTGCGGAGCTGCATCATCGTTCTTTGTATACTTATTGTGAGCCTGCATCAGCTAAAGCCGATGAAACGCAGCATTGGCTGACGCTTCGTTTGAGCGCTTTTGGTGATGACACACAAGGGGGCGGGCAGGGTCTAGGAGCGGATCCTATTAAGGC
>JANYEO010000256.1 GCA_025363025.1 Opitutia bacterium | reverse complement strand
GTCGAAATCACAGAAATCCCCGGGCATCTGACAGATCATTACGACCCTACAAACAAACGCCTCGCCCTCAGCCGGGAAAATTACCGGGGGACGAGCCTTGCCGCCATTGGAGTCGCCGCCCATGAATCAGGCCATGCTATTCAACATAAAGTAGGCTATGCCCCTCTCAAAGCCCGCGCAGCTCTCATTCCTGTTACCAACATTGCTTCTCAACTCCTTCCCTTCGTTATCATAGGTGGCTTCTTCTTTGGGCTTTTTGGGCTTATAAAATTAGGGGTACTCATCTACCTCATTCTCACCTTATTTCAATTAGTAACGTTACCCGTTGAATTCGATGCCAGCCGCCGTGCCCGCATCCAGCTCGTTGATCTCAATATTTTAGAAAAAGACGAAGTCTACGGCGTTGTTCAAACCCTCAACGCAGCCGGCTGGACATACGTTGCCGCCTTTATCGCCAGCCTAGGGAACTTAGTCTACCTCTTAATGCTGGCCAATCGCCGGGACTAAGCGTCTCCCGTTTAACTGCAATAAAAAAGCCCGCAGCTGAATGCCTGCGGGCTTTTTTATTACAGCGGGCTTAGATTACTTAGCCTTAGCCACCATGTCATCTGGCTAATAGTCAAGCAGCGGACGAATATCATAAAAGAGCTCTATGCGAACGATCAGCCCCTTCTCTAGCGTTAAAAGAGCAACCCCTGGCATAAACCCAACAGGTGCCGGAAAATCGACATCATAAACAACCACCGCTTGCTGCTCATTGCCAAACTGGGCCCGAATGATCAGGGTCTTAAAAAACGCCATGAAGCCTTTAATACCCTCTAAGACCTCCTGTTTACCCGCTAAATTCCGCAAAGGTGCAATCAACTGCACATCGTCACGTAGATATTGCCCTACAACAACGCTGTCTTTCGCCCCCATCGCAGTATAATAGGCTTCCGCTATAGCCATGTTAGTTTGATTCATAATTATCTCCTTGTTGATGTTTCAAATGGTTTATATTGATTATAGAAATCAATAACTAATTTAATGGGCCCAGTAATTTAAATACAGTCAACTATATTTAATATGACCGATACAAAAAAAAGAAATTATAATGCCATAAACCGGCAAGCGCAGGCTGCGGAAACAAAAATACGCATTTTAACCGCGGCAAAACAACTTTTCCGGTCCGCAGGCTTTGAGTGCGTGACCATCGATCAATTGGCTAAAACAGCCGCCGTCTCCAGCCCCACGATTTACGCCCTCTTTCAATCCAAGCGAGGGGTACTACGCGCACTCATGGACGAGGCCCTGCCCTCAAAACATCATCAAGCACTTGTAGAGCAATTTACAAAAGAACCCTCCCCTCAAAAACGTCTCAGGCTAAGCGCTAAAATCGCACGGCAATTATACGAGGCAGAGCAAGCCGCTCACATGAATATTTTTAGAGAAGCCGGTGTTTTAGCTCCTGAATTCAAACAATTGGAACAAGAGCGAGAAGACCGTCGCTACGAACGACAAAAAGAGGGCGTACAGCAACTGGAACAAGAACAACTTCTGCTCAAAGGGCTATCCTTAAAGCAAGCACGGGATTTACTATGGGCTTTTACCGGTCGTGATCTATACCGCATGTTAGTCATCGAACAAGGCTGGACTCCCGAAGCTTATGAAAAATGGCTAGGCCAGCTCCTCATAGATAGCTTACTAAACCCAACCCCTTCTCCTACTCCCTAGCAAGACCAGTTGCAGAATGCTTTAATTTTTAGCAATTTACAGGACGGAGCGTGCATACAATCGAAGCGCCCGCTCGGCCTCCCATCCTTTACTACGAGCCAATTGAACCAGCTGAAATAAAGTCCCCCCAAGAGCCTTTTCAGAATCAATCCCATTAAACTCTTCAGGAATAGCCGGCAATACCTGGCCTTTTTTCTCTAAACGACGGATAGCCGCACTCGCATAAGCAAGAGCCGGCAAAGCAGGGGGCAAGGGCTCTTCGCTATCAAGCGCTATGCCTTTGGCCTTCTTTTCTTCAAGCTTCACGGCTTGCCAACGGGCGAGGGCATCAGCCGCATGCTCAGCCGACGCCTCTCCAAATACATGCGGATGCCGACGAATCAATTTTTGGTTTAATTGCTCTGCAATGCTCGAAAAATTGAAGGATCCCCGTTCAGACGCAATTTGCGCGTGGAGCAATACTTGTAGCAACACATCCCCCAACTCCTCAGCCATCGCGGACTCATCCCCCGCATCGATGGCCTGCAAAGCCTCTGCACATTCCTCCATCATACAGGGCTGAAGGCTCACGTGGGTTTGAGCACGGTCCCACGGGCACCCGTCCGGTGTCCGCAAATAAGCTACGGTTTTTAAAACGGCTTCAATTGGATCATTTTTTTCCATAAGACAATAAAAACCTGGCTACAAAAAATGGCAATCACCCCTAACCTCATTCTCAAGATTCCAACGCCCTGTAACACCGAAATTCAATAAAATCCAATCATTCTCCCAGGCTGAATGCATATTCAATACATGAGGTATTATAGGATTATTCTCAGTCTCATTCCGCCCATTAATAACCTCAGGCAGGGGCGTCGGGCAAGGCCGAGGCGTTGCAGTGGGTACAGTCCTTGTAGGCTCATCTTCAGTTGAATCCTCATAAGCAACTCCTCGATCGAACTCCCCATCAAATCCCTCCTCCATATCACTAAAGAGCGCAGCAACCTCTGGATCCTTTATTCTATTATTATTATTTTCAAAATCCGCATTCAGTTGCCTGCGTATAGCCCACTGTGGCCATGTTGTAACTAAGAGGGTCTCAACTGCTTGTCCCATGGCTTCATCCAAGCCCAACCCCCTTAAAACAGACAGCGGTGTCTCACCCCTATCATTGGCAATACTAGGATCTGCCCCAGCCTCCAATAAAATGCGGATCGACTCAACAAGCCCTGCACGGTCCTCTTCAAATATGCCCAACGCACGCACCGCCAGTAGTAGCGGGGTGGAGCCTTGGCTATCTTGCACATCCAGATCCACCCAGTATCTTGCCCCTTCGTAATTATACGTGTGCGGCCTGCGCTGTTTGATGCGTACTAATTGACGCAACAATTCATTGCGCGTATCTGGATCTATGTTTAGCCCCATAAGGACCCCGATCACGGGCAAATACACCACGCTTTCAGAGCTCCTCGCTTCATTAACAACTCGCTCAATAGCCCAAAAAAAAGACTCATTAATAACACTCCCCAGCCCTAATTCCCCCTCAAAACGCTCCTTAAGCAAATACTCAAGGCTCATTACGATAGACTGAATTTTCTCTTTTTCAGCCTCAGAGGGCTTAGCATCGAAGAAATGACAAGCCAACTGCCTAATCGCATCTATACTCTTAATCAAAAACCCTTCGTTTGAGTCAGAAGAATGAAGGTCCACATTATAACCCCAGTAAGGCCCTGCCCCAATCGCAAAACGCCCTGGAGAAAAGATAGCGGTTATAGGGAGCGTCGTAGGCTTAATTAATAGAACCATTCCAAAAAAATCCATATACCGTTCATTGTTTTCCATCCGTTTATCATCATCATCCCCTGCATACCCAAAAACAGGAAAGAGTGCACACGCTAGTAGCGCCGTAAACCGTAATCTTTTGCTCATAGAATACTATTATTGGTAACGTAAAACCCCCCGAGATCATTACACTCAAATAACCCATGTCAAGTGTTCATGAAATCTCTTTATTAAAAATAAATAGCTTAACTCATCCCAAACACTTAATCCTTTCAAATCACCCTACTCATCAGCTGCCAACCCCTCAGCGCCTTGCTTTTCAGCTGCAGTTTCCTCTTGTTGCACTTGTAAGCGCAACTGCCCACAAGCCGCTGCAATGTCATGCCCTTTTTCTTTGCGAATAGTAGAAGACGCCCCAGCCGCCTTCAGTACATCATGGAAAGCCGTTTGCCGCATGATATTAGGGCGCACCCAACGCAGCCCCTCTACCTTATTATAAGGGATTAAATTAACATGCGCATGCAGGTCCTTCGCTATTTTGCTCAAAATTTCTGCCTGGTCCAAGCCATCATTAATGCCATCGATCAATATATATTCGAGGGTAATCATCCGGCCCCGTTTTTCGGCAAAGGCTTTAACTGCGGGCAAAAGCATCTCCAGCGGATACTTACGATTCACCGGCATAATTTTATCCCGCACCGGGTTCGTCGCCCCATGCAGGCTAATAGCCAGCCGAAAGCTCACCGGCTCTTCCGCCAATTTTAAAATTTCAGGCACCAGGCCAGAAGTTGATACCGTAATCCGCCGTCCACCAAAATGAAGCCCCCAGGGCGCATTCAAAATGGTAATGGCCCTCATCACATGATCATAATTGGCCAAAGGCTCCCCCATCCCCATAAATACGATATTATCAAAAGGCACCCCATCGGCCTCCCGCTTAGCCTCAGCCCGGCAAATATGCAGGACTTGGTCTACAATTTCACCTGCAAATAAATGCCGCTTCCAACCATCTAGGCCCGAAGCACAAAATTTACACCCATAAGCACACCCGACTTGGGAAGATACACAAATCGTCTTGCGAGACTCATCGGCCCCCACCCCCCTCTGCGGGTAACGAATAAGCACCGTCTCAATCAGTGAGCCATCCCCCTGTCGCAAAAGATGCTTCTCCGTCACATCACTGGCCCCTTTCACTAAAACGAGTGAAGAAGCCTGAAATGTATACCGACTCTCCAGCCACTCTTTTAGCGCCTTTGGCACATTAACCATCTCACCCCATGTTGTAACATACTGCTTATAAACCCATTCCATAACCTGCAAAGCCCGAAAAGCAGGGAAGCCAGCCTCCACCACAGCCGCAGTCAGGGTATCCAAGGTCTCACCGGTGAGCAGGGGTTTTATAGGCTTAAACTTAATTAACTTTTGCATATGCGATGGATTGTAAAATAGATTTTACAATCATACAAGCCTTTAAAGAATAAAAACCTTTGCAGAACGTCTCTTTTTATCATTTGTCCTAAGGGATGCCACTTACACCGACAGAAACGAAAAAACTTTTAGAACGCCTTGGTCATCGCCCCAGGCAGTCTTTAGGGCAAAATTTTTTAATTGATCCCAACGTGGTTCAAAAACAATTGCGCTTAGGTCTCCTCAAGGCCGGAGATATCGTAGTCGAAGTTGGCCCAGGCCTCGGCACCTTAACAGAGGCTCTTCTCGAAGCCGGGGCAGATGTATATGCAGTGGAGCTTGACCGTGGCTTAGCTCACTATATCCGGCAAACTTTTGTCCCAAAATATCCGGACACCCTGCACTTACTCGAGGCAGATGCCGTTCTTCAGCCTTTAGCTGGCCTTTTAGAAGCAAAAGGGACAGAAAACCTACAATACAGTGTTATAGCGAATCTCCCCTATGCAATTAGCACCCCGTGGATTGCCCAAGTACTAAAACAACCCGTCCTCCCCCAACGCCTCGTCATCATGCTGCAAAAAGAAGCTGCAGACCGGCTCGTGGCCAACTTTGGTACAAAATCCTTAGGCCCCATCTCCATTGTGCTTCAAGCCGCCTTTAAGCAAGCCGGCACACATGCCGTTTCCCGGCAAGTCTTTTACCCCATCCCGGATGTTGACTCCTGCCTGCTCGTTTTAGAACAAAAAAACACACCGCACCGTTTCAAAAAAGAAACCCTTTCGCTAATCCAGAGAATTTTTACTCAAAGGCGCAAACAATTAGGCAATCTCATTCGCCAAGAAAAAAACAGAACTGAGGAATTAGCAGCCTGGGTAAAGGCCTTAGAGGCAGTGGGCATCCCCCTCACTATACGACCAGAAGGCATTCCCTTAGATAGCTGGATTACACTAGATAACCTCTTTATATAAATATGAAAACAAGGTCTCGGCGCCTCTTCTCTATGATTTTAACCCTTCTGATAATGGCCTATGGAGGCATGGCGTTATTTGCTTATCTACGGGCAGATTCCCTCATGTTTCCCTGCCCACCAGCAAGTTACGAGACAGTCCCCGGCAGTTTCCCCCTATCTTTA
>JANYEO010000141.1 GCA_025363025.1 Opitutia bacterium | reverse complement strand
GGTTTTAGTATTCGCGGGCTTGGAGGGCCTCGCGTTCTGGTTCTTACAGATGGTGTCCGCCAAGCAGGCCAGGGGATTGGCTATGGCGGGGGCAATCTTAGCCTTTACGATTTTTATGCGATAGAGCGAGTAGAAGTGCTTCGTGGCCCAGCCTCTGTCATGTACGGGACGGACGCTTTTGGCGGCGTTGTCAGTGTTACCACGCGGGAGCCTTCCCACCGGGCCCAGTTTGGCCTAGGCGGAAAGGCCCGTATTTCTTTTGATGGGTCCCGCAATATGTGGCGCACCGGGGGCTATATTAATGCTGGGGATAAAAACTTTGCCTGTGTTGTAGGGGCCAGTATGACGGAGTCTAAAAACCCTCATGCACCCAAGGGCGCAACCATCGATGGTGGTGCCTTTAAGAGCTACGGGGCTTGGCTGAAGGCCGATTATTTGCTGAGCGAAAAGTCGCGCATTCGTTTTTTGGCCAATACCACGCAGGTACAGGATATTAAAGTGGCGGATAGGGATATTAAGCATCCGAAGCTTTCGAAACCCATGCACTTGAATGTAGAAATTCCCCTTTATAGCCGTTCAGAAGTTGGGGTTGAGTGGGTAGGCAGTGATTTATCGGAAAAAGTTGAAGAGGCTAAAATCGGGTTTTTCTGGCAAGGCTTGCATCGCCATTTTAATTGGGATGCCCCTCGTTTTGTTCATAAGTATCCCATGAGGGAAGATCGTTCTGTTCGTACAACGAATGACCGGGCCAATACTTTTGAGTTGCAGCCAATGATGCGTTTTAATTTTGAACCTCACATGCTTGTTGTTGGCGCGGATATTGCGCGGGATGACGTGAAGCTTCAGGATCAACGTACTGAGCGTGTTTATCGCTTTTTGACACCCGCAGTAGACCCTTTAAACCCTATTGGTAAGGAAACTGTTAACCAGTCCTCCACCATTGCCGATGCTTGTCAATACCGAGTTGGGTTTTATGCGCAAGATCGGATAGAGCTGGAGCCTTTCGAGCTCATTTTTGGCGGTCGTTTCGATACTTTTTATGTTAAAGATGAGAAAAATGACGTCCTGAAAAAGCCTTGCGGAGTCAGTGGGTCTGCCAGTTCTGTTTATCATTGGAATGAAGAGACGTCGTCTTATTTAACCTTGGCCAGTGGCTTTCGGGCGCCTGATCTAGGGGAGCGTTTTCAAGAGACAACAGTTGTTTTGATGTTGCCAGCTACTGTTTTTGGAAACCCTAATTTAAAGCCCGAGCGTTCCTATTCAGCAGAATTTGGGACCAAGCATAGAGGGAAGTTTTGGACAGTTGAGGTCGCTACTTTTATTAATCAAATTGATGATTACATCGGGCAAAAGAAATTGCCTAATCCCACCAATCCGATGGAGGGCCGTTTTAGCTACGATAACTTAGGCGGCGTCTTGCTCTACGGCTTTGAGGCCCAGGCAGCCCTCTTCCCTGTGCCGGAGTGGCAGCTTTATGCAGGCACTGGCCGCACGTATACGGAGCAAGGGTCTAAAATCGCTCTACCAGGCTGGGTGTTTAACTTTGGTACTGCCTACACGTATAGCGTGAATGAAGGTTATCTTACCTTTATTAAACCCGAAATTCGAGGGACGGCCGCTACGTCTTCTTTTGATACGCTAAACAAAGTACGCTACCCTGGGTTTGGCGTGTTTGATATACAACTAACATTCGGTCTTAAAGCGTGTAACGATATCGAAGGCACCCTCATCATTGGGCTTAAGAATGTCTTTGATAAAGCCTATTACTTACCCTTCTTTGGTAGCCCGACGGAGCGCCTTAATGCTCAGCCAGGTAGGGGGGTGTTTACGGCAATAGAGCTCTCCTTCTAGTTAAACGTGTGACCGCTGCAAAATGCATTTCTTTTGAGTTTTTGGTCGGTTGTCGCTCCTCAAGTACACACAAAAGAGAGCCCATTTTGATCTATTATATATGCAGTTGATCAAATTTGGATGCATGTCATCACTGCCTCCCCCCATTCTAAGTCGACTGGCATCGCCTTACCACGGGGAATGTACGTTCGTCGCTTCCTCCTACAAGGTCCTCAAAATCAAAGCATTCTGCAATCGGTCCTTAAAGAATCCCAGTAATAGAAAACTCGAAAACAATGAATTTTCATTGTAATAAGCTATAATGTAGCGGTCTCTTTTGTGCCAGCCGTGCTTATTTATTGTAATGCACTTGAAAACTTCTCTATCAAGCCTACCAGGTAAGTGGGTGATTCTTGGATCGGGTAGTGAGAAGCATTAGGCACAATTTCTAGACGGCTATTGGGGTAGTGGCAAAGCATTCTAGTTTTGAGAGAGTCCTCTGAGTAGCTCTGGTCATTTTCCCCAGCGATGACGAGTAAGGGGATTTTTGATCCATCTACTTCTTTGCTAAAATCTGTCTGGCTAAAGGCCTTAAAATACCCGAGGCGGGCGGCTTCAGTTGAAGTGGCATACCAGCGGGCTAGTTTAAACCGGATAAAGCCCTGCCCCATGCGTTCGCCAATAATCCATTGCATAATCCCATGGGCTATCGCTTGGTTGCCTTTGGCTGCGGCTTCGATGCTTTCTGCTACTTCAGGCAGTACCGTAGAGCCACAAGGCGGTACCGGGGTTATAGCGATGAGGCTTGTTACACGTTTTGGGTGCTTCAAGGCCAAGTATTGGATGAACTGTCCTCCCATGGAGTGGCCTATTGCTTGGAATTGTTTCCAGCCCAAATGATTAGCCAATTCGATTAAGTCTTGGGCAATTTCATCAACAGTATAGGTGCCTGTCATGTCCATGCTTTTCCCATAGCCCCGCAAGTCCGCCAAGCAGTAGGTATGCCCCTCTGTATCTAAATAAGGGATAATGGCCTCGTAGCTTGTCGTGTCGCAAAAGAAGTCATGGATGATCAAGACATGCGCTGGGCCTGTGCCGATCAAACGATGTCCAAGTCGGGGTTGAGGGGTGATATGCATAGGTTTATTTGGTTGAGCTTTTTAAATCATTCAGTGAACGCATGGACACTACTAAGCCTCTTTATACTGTCAAGCGTTCCTTGATTTAATTTGTTCCTGCTTTTTTACCCACAGGCAGCCACCGGTGTTTCACAATTGGGCCGCGCAACTACACTCGCATAAGGCTCTGTGGCAAAGGGTTTGTCCGGTTCGGTTAATAAATGCTCATGCGCCACTTGAAAGAGG
>JANYEO010000113.1 GCA_025363025.1 Opitutia bacterium | reverse complement strand
CGTATTCAGATTGTGCGACTTTTCCTCCATCCAGCTAAAATGATCACTCAAGCGGTTCATATATTTGCAGAAAGTTCAGCCTCAACACGGCGTAATTTTGTTTCCAAACGGCCATCTAATAAACCGAAGCGGCTTTTAACTAAACAGTCCCCTTGCTTCAAAGAAAGATCTTCTTTAAAAATAACACTGCCATATTGCCCTTTGACTTCCATTTCCTCAAATAAAGTCATATCCATCGGGCTTAAATAAACCTCAAGCGGGGATTCCCCTGGTGCATAAGCCATGAGGGCTTCATCCACCATAGAGCGTATATCATCCCCTTCCCATTCCAAGTGGGCCCATACTTTTTTAAGGAGCGAAACAACAATAGAAGGCATCCGTGCCTTAAATTCACTGAGCATAGACTGATACTCTCGGTCTAAACTTTCCCCCAAGTTTTCATGGAGAGAAGCCAACTCTTTTCGGTAATCAACAAGCTGCATATTATAAAAACGCTCAGCATCTTCTCGCCCACTTTCATAGCCTTCTTTACGCGCTAACTCTATTTGTTGACTAACAGAAAGTGAAGCCTCATACCGCGTAAAGCTAGCGTCTCTAAGGGGCGTATTAAAAGTAATTGTGTGAGTGCAAATCATATTGAGAGACCGCTTGTAGAATGCCTTTATTTTCAGGAATTTGTAGGACAGAGTGACGAATGTACATACGGTACTTGAGAAACAATAACCGACCAAAAACTGGAAAGAAAGGTATTATGCATTGATCTCATTATTTAGCTTCGAGAGAAATTTCACCCTGATCCTCTAAACGGCGAACCGTTTGGATGATACGATCTTGAGCCGCTTCAATATCTTTCACTTTTTGAGCTCCCAGCATTTGTATTTCTTCTTTCAATGTCTCAGCCGCTCTCTTAGAAACAGAGGAGAATATCGCTTGTTGAAGTTTAGCCGCCGCAGGCTTCATCGCTATAACAAGGTCAGATGTCTCCACTTCACGCATAATCCGCTGCAAGTCTGCAACTTCAAGGCGTACCAAATCATCGAAGCTAAACATTTTACGCCGCACAGCCTTCCCCAACACTTCATTCCTTTCTTCTATCTTCATAAGCAGCTCTTTGGACATATCCTTAGGGAGTGCATTCAAAATATCTGCAACTGTCTTCACCCCACCCGCTGGCTGTATAATTTGCTCTTCTTCGGCCACTTGCCGCTTAAGGGTCTCTACAATACGCTTCGTATACTCGAGGGGGGTTGCATCCATTGTCCCCATACGCTCTAATACTTTTTCACGAAGCTCTGTAGGTAACATTTGAAGAAAACTAACCGCTTTAACTGTGCTTAACCGTGCAATCACAAAGGCAATGGTTTGAGGCTGTTCTTCACTAATACAATTATGGATAGTTCGCACATCCATCGCCGCAAGCTCATCCATAAAAGGCTCATCATAAGAAGAATCAGGTATAATATGCGACATCGTTATCGCGGCCCGCTTATTACCTTGGGCTTCTTCTAACGCTTTTTGTATAAAATTACGCCCTCCATGTATGAGGTCACGCCCTTGATCAATAACTAGGGTAAATTCATCTCTTACTTTCTTCTGCGTCTCTTCATCAACAACCGGGAAGTTTGCAATTTCTTTGCACACACGCTCAATTTGATCGGTATCAAAATGATTTAAAATAATAGCCGACCTTTCTGATCCAACACCGACCAAGAATAAAGCCAACTTCTGCACCTTAGTTAAGCTTGCATAATCAATACCTTCAGCCACTGCTTCGTTACTCATGATAAAATGCGATTATTGTGGGACCGATTGGAGAATCGCTTGATTTTCAGGAATTTGTAGGACGAAGCGAGCGAGTGTACGTTAGTACTCGAAGAGCGACAACCGACCAAAAACTGGAAAGCATGCATTATACAACGATCTCAGCTATGAGGTTTTGTTTTCAGCCAATGCCCAACCTTTGAGCGTAGAGCTGACAGACTCTGGCTCTTCTTGTATCAGGGCATTGAGCATATCCGCCGTTACCGCTGGCTTCCGTCTTTTTGATGCCGCTTGAGCGGGGGCTTCTTCTATAAATTCAATCGATACTTCTTTCGTCTTAGCCTTCTTAAGCATTCTTAAAAACACGAGTACTAACGCAAACCCAATACCTAAAGGCGCAAGCCCACTGAGGGCATTTACCCAAGTCGATACTTGATCACTCAAAGTCAAAGGAGGCAATAGTGCACTTTTATCTGTATTTTCAAAAGGCACCTCTTCTACCGTTATGGCCGATACATCGGATTGCACATTAGTACCAATAGCATTAGCTACCATTTGTTTCATCCGGTTAATTTCATCTGCACTACGCGCAATGGGTTTACCATCTTCACCCATCTTCATCGCAATAAAAACAGCAGCCGTTACCTTTTTAATATCTCCAGGTCCTTTAACAGACTCCGTGGTAGATTGATTAATTTCATAGGCAATTGTTCTATTTTTGCGCGAATCTTGGGTGGAGTTTGTGGGCGATGCCCCTGCGGCTGCTCCTTGCGGCGCATTAGCCCCTACACCCGCAGGTGCTCCAGTCGCAGCTCTACTTTCAGACGTTGCATGGCTATCTTCCGTATGCGTTTGAGAGCGTACTACCTGGCCCTCTGGGTCAAATAGTTGAGAACGCTTCGTTACGGATTCTGTTTCAAGATCTACCGCAACCCGCGCTACAATGTTTTGGGGGCCTACAATTTTACCAAGCATTGTTTCAATTTTTTGAGCCAAATACGTTTCCATCCCTTGGCGAAACCGAAATTGCCCAGATGCTAATCCCATCAAGGGGTCATCTTTCATATCAGCCGTTAACATATGCCCTTTTTGGTCCACAACCGCAACATCATCTACTAAAAGTCCATCAACGGAGTTCGCGACCAAGAAGCGTATCG
>JANYEO010000107.1 GCA_025363025.1 Opitutia bacterium | reverse complement strand
GTCGCAACTCTCATGATATTTGGCTGGGAGGAAATTTACTCAGTTTACAGATAAAGGAAGAAGATTGGTCAGGTGCGTCGTCTACCTTAGAGATGTTGTCTGCAGATTCACCTGTACCTCCTTTTGTCTATTATTGGAAGGCAGTTGTTGCCTTTAAAAATGGCTTATATCAAGCAAGTTGTGCCGAGTGGGATCGTTATTTTGAGGCGGTTAAAAAAGCAATTGAAGTGGATGCGCGTGCCTTAGAGCGCTCTAAGAATGTAGCAGAAGCTAATTCGAGAATGGGGTCTCAATCTTCTGGCGTTAAGAAGAAGAATGGGGGGCCTCAGTTTTGAGACCGCTTCAGAATGCATGATTGATGAGTTTTTATTGAGCCATTTTGATAATAAGCGGGAAGAGGGCTTTGCGTAGATAAATTTAAAGGGGGCCCTATATTGTTTTGGATAATTATTGTACAGTGACCATGAAATATAATTTTACTATGAAAACAACTACCCTAAAATCCTATTTTAAGCCTCACCTGAATCCCTTGTTTCTTTTGGCTTGCTTACTTTGGTGTGTGTCCGCGGGCCCTCTTTTTGCGGGACCTGTGGGGCACTGGAATGTAGTAACCGGTAATTGGAACGGCTGCTAATTGGACGGAGGTGTCTGTCCCAACTTCAGGGAATACGGCTCAGCTTTTTTTTAATGTAGCGCCGGGCATTTTGACGTCTACGGCTTCTGATAATAATATTGCAGGGACATTTGTCCTAAACCAGCTGAATTTTGGTACGGGGGCTAATTTTTCGCTGACTGGGAATGCACTACAGTTTAATGGGGTAGCCCCTTCTTTGGTTAATAATAATACGGGGGGGGTAGTTACTATTGCTAATGATATTTCATTCTCTGTTGCGACGAGTTTTAGTGGCAATGCAGCGTCTAGTTTACTGGCAAATGGCGTTGTTAGTGGGGGCAGTGCGTTAACGGTAGCCAATGGTCTCGTTACATTTGGCAATGCAGCAAATACTTTTTTTGGAGGTTTAAATGTTACAGGGGGAACGGCTCGTGTTAATGAAACGACTACTTCTATAACGATTAATAATACGGGTTCTAATAGTTATTTTGGGCAAGGGGCGATTAATGTGACAGGGGGGCGGTTGATTATTCAAAATACAGGGGCTGCGGCCAATGTTACGATTAACCGGGATCTATCTTTTACGAATGCCTCGGCTACTGCGGCGAATCCTAATTTGATACAAGCAGGGAATATTTTAACGATGAGCTCAAGGCGGACGACATTTTTGGATAATGGGAGTAATTTGAAAATTTCGAGTCTGACGGGTACTTTGACATTGGATAACTCTACCTTTAATTTTGGAACGAATGGAGGCACGCTTACCATTGCTGGTAATTTATTTCCGGTAGCAACGGCTCAAAATTATGTAGTTAATACGACGAATGGGAATGCCATTGTTCAATATGCTAGCAAAGATGTAGGGAATGCCTGGAATGATGGGTCTAGCTTTGATATGGATATCCGGAATGGGCGTTTAAGCGGTACAGGAAATCTTTTGCTGGATATTACGGGGGGAGCAGTTATCCAGTATAGTGCACTTAATTTTGGGGGGAAGTTAACGTTTCAAGGGGTATCCGCTGGGGCCGGAGGAAGTGCTTCTGCCGCTTCTACTGCGACTAATGTAGGGCGCATTGCTTTTGGGGATGCGGCGACAACAACACCTCAAACATTTGTCATATCCAAAGGCCTCTTTTTTAAGAATTATAACCAGGTAACGGGTTATTTGCCACAGTCTGGCGGGGCTTATTTGGGGAGTAATACGATTGGGAGTGATATTACCATTCAAGATGGGGAGACTGCTTTTGCTGGTACGGAGACGGGGAATGTTGCTTTGGCGGGTGCTTTCCCGAGTCGTTTACAGATTGGTTCTAGTGCTACTAATAAGCTTACGATTAATAATGGGGCTATTGGGACGTTGGATTTGAGCTTTTTTACCGACCCAACACTTGGGTTATCGGTTAATGGTGTGACACTGAACTCGAGCACGACCATTAATGCAGGGGGGATGTTGCAGTTTAAGAAAACGGTTAGCCTCGCTGGGGCGACGTATGATGCCCTTGAAGTTAAAGGCTCTATTACCGGTCAAGGCAATGCAGTGGTGGGCCAAGGGGAATCGATTCTTAATATTCAAAACAGTGTTGCCACGGGATCGACCCTTTTATTTAATAATTCTGTCAATTTGTTTGTCCAAGGGACGGATTGTTATGGGTTACGTGTGCAGGGTAGTAAAGCAAATGTAGATGGGTTGCTGACAAGTAGCTTTTTACAAACCCACGTATTATCGGTTGCAGGTTCAACGACTGACCAAGGTACACTGACGATTGCTTATACGGGGGCAGGTTCTCCGGCACGTACTTTCACGAATGCGGATGCACCGGTTGCAGCGAGTTTTGTCCGTTTGGGTTTTGGCTCTAATAGTAATGCACCTATTTATTCTTTGAATGCTACGGGAGGAGTGGGGGGAAGTGCTTTATCTAAGTGGAATGGCTTAGTCATTAAAGAAAATGCTACCGTTGCCTTGCTTTCTAATGTTACTTTTACGGGGGCAAGTGCTGTATCTAATACAACCTTCTGTTTAGAGAATACAGGGACATTAGATTTAAAGACTTTTAGTGCTAATTTTTCCGGCAATGGGGATTGGGAATCAGGTACTATTACCCAAACGGTAGGTAATTTGGGGGCTGTTAATATTGCAGGTAATGCCGTTAAGACAACGAGTGGTACGGTTAACCTTAATGGTCGATTGATTGCAAGTGGTACGGGGCCTGCGACGGGCGGCATTAATAAGGG
>JANYEO010000096.1 GCA_025363025.1 Opitutia bacterium | reverse complement strand
GCACCTCCCATTCATCAAGCCACTCGTTATACCCGATGGTTCTGGGGGGCTTTTATTCTCGGCATAGGTATTTTCCTCTTACTCCCAACTCACTACGCAGTCCATACACAGGCCATCGCTATCCCAGCAGAAGAAGCTACTGTATCTGCCGAAGCTTATGGAACGATTGATGAAATCTACATTGCAACCGGCGACTGGGTAACCGCCGGCACCCCTCTTCTACGGATTAATAGCCCAACAACTGAAACTGCACTCGCAATGGCCGAGGCTGATATTTCCCTCAGTCGTTTACGAGCCGCTTATTTTGCTGAATCCAGTAAACCCGGAGAAGAAGCCCAAACGCCTCTGGCCAATCTAGAACTTAAAAGCGCTTGGGCAAGCCTCCAAGCAGCGCGCCTAAACTACGACCAGCTTACTTTAAAAGCCCCCATTACAGGCAAAATCCTCCCCATTACCAGTAGCCAAGGGATGCCCCCTCGCCTCAGTGGGCTAAAAGGGCTCTTTGTAGGAGAAGGCACCCCCCTCTTGCGAGTTGCCAATACACACAACCTCAAGCTCTTAATCGCCCTCTCCGAAGACGAAGCGCCCCTTTTAGAAAAGGGAGCAATCATCAAAGCCAAATGGGTGGCAACGGGTGAGTCTTTTGAAACCCATCTGACGGAGCTACCTCAACGCAAAACCCCTCCGGCCGAATATGCCGTAGCTTTCTACGCCACCTTCGGCGGTCCTGCTCCTCAGCAAGACTTACAAGCGATAGATCCCTCACACCAAGCGGACCACCTCTATCCTATTTTCATCGCACAAGCCCCCGTACCGTCGCTTAACCACCATATATTAGACCAAATGCGCGCCATCGTCACCATCGAAGGCCGCAGCACCCTCATGGTTTGCCGGTTATGGCGGTTTCTTCGCATCCTGTTATAGCACTTAAGTTATCTCTTATTGAGAATACAAGACCACTTCCAGAAAACCCATACAAAGCAAAGACCGATGCCTAATGTTTTGATTTTGAAGAGGTTTCGAGAGGAAGCGCGCGGAGCGTACTCAAGTACGTGAGCACGGTGATGCTCGAAGGAATTCAAAAGCATACATTAGACATCGGTCTTACTCGAGTAGCTTGACGCGCCTATGCTTCTGCGGCAGCTGCAGTGTCACACACGTACCCTTAGCCGGTGTACTTTTGACCCCCAACTGCCCTCCATGGGCACGCAAAATACGCATAGCTAAAACCAGGCCTAAGCCATGGCCAGTAGCCTTAGTCGTATAATAAGGAGTAAATAGCTGGGCTAAAGATTCGGGCTCAATCCCTACTCCGGTGTCCTGTATATCAATAAAGACATCGCAGTCATCAAGCCGTGCAGTCAGCGTTAGGCACCCGTCGTGATCCATAGCCTCAAGGGCATTCTTTAAAAGGTTAAAAAAGACCTGTTTAATCAAAGCTGGGTCTGCCGATATAACGGGCAAAGGTTCTCCCAATTCAAGGGACACCTGCACTCCTAAATCTTCCATTTCTGCTTTCTGAACGGCCAATACATCGGCCAATATTTGCAGCAAATTGACATCCTGAAAATCAGGCACGACCGGCTTTAAGGCCTTTAAAAAATGCCGCACAATGCCATCCAATCGTTTGACCTCCTCCTGGCAAATATGGACAGAGTCCAGCACGTTATCCCGCGCGGCTTCTGCTTTCAATTTCCCCAACTGTCGCTCCATGAGCCCCAAATGAATGGTTAAGGAATTCAGCGGGTTCCCAATCTCATGAGCCACCCCAGCGGCCAACATATAAACAGAGGCCAATTTCTCTTCTTCAAGGAGTGCATCTGTATGCGCTTTTTCTTGCGTAATATCCGTTAAAATAAGCGCTACATAAGGCTCTTCCCGAAATTCCTCAGGGTTATGAAATAAGCTAGAATAGACTCTTAAAATACGCCGCTCAGGGTAGCTGACTTCAATCTCACGCGTACTCCAACTCTCCCCTTCCAGATCCCGTGAAGACTCGGTTAAACTGCGTGCCAAATCCGGAGAAACTTTCCCCAAAGCCAAACTGCCAACCTCTGCTTGCCCTATCCCCAGCAAACGCCGCCCCCCCGCATTCGCATAAGTGATAATACCCTGGCCATCAATAACAAGTACCCCCTCTTGTAACGTATTAAAAATAGTTTCAAGAAAAGCCCGTTCACGTGCGAGGCGTTGCATACTTTTTGCCAACTCCGCCGGCGCGACATGCTCAAAGTTTTTAAAAATACGTTCCCACTCTTTACTCTGAAAGGTCATACGGATATCTTACAGCAAGAAACCTTACACTTAAGAGCAAAAAAACAAAAATCTAATCTTTCATCATGTCTAAGCCCAAAGCCGAGAACCCTTACCTCAATATCATTTGTAATCTGGCCCTGCCCAGTATCCTCCTCATGAAGGGGGAAGCCTGGTTTGGCCTTGGGCCAGCCCTAGCACTGATAGTAGCCCTTGGCTTCCCCATTGCCTATGGGGTTTACGACCTTATAAAACGCAAGACCTGGAATGTCCTCTCCATCATTGGGCTTGTAAGCGTACTGCTAACGGGGGGGATTGGGCTTTTTACCTTATCCGCCAAATGGATTGCGATTAAAGAAGCCGCCATTCCCACTGTCATTGGCCTCGTGGTTTTAGGCTCTCTCAAAACTCGTTACCCGCTGATCAAAACCTTTCTCTTTAGCGAACAATTTATGGCCGTGGCCAAAATAGAGGCCACCCTCACTACCCCTAAAGCTAAGGCAACGCTCGCCATGCTCCTACAACGGGCTACTATCGCCCTTTCCGGCTCTTTCTTTATTAGCGGAGCCCTCAACTTCATCCTAGCCAAGTGGATTGTAACCAGCGAAAGCGGCACCCAAGCCTTTACCGAAGAATTAGGGAAGATGACCCTGTGGAGCTACCCTGTCATCCTCCTGCCCTCCATCGCTATGCTTATTAGTATCTTTTGGTGGCTCCTCAAACGCCTAGAAGCGCTAACGGGCCTACCCTTAGAGGAGCTTTTCATCGACCCAAAGAAGACCAATTAAAGGATAATTTTCTTTTCCGCGCTTACTGCGTTCGACGTACGCACCTACCTAAAGTAGGCTTACGTGCGTCTCGCTCGTAATCATCAAAAAATCAAAACATCCTTCAATCGGTCTTCGCATTGGTCTTAAATAAGACATACACCATAAGGACGTTGCTGAATGCTTTGATTTTTAGGAATTTGTAGGACGAAGTGACGAGTGTGCATTCCCCATGGTAAGGCGATGCCAGTCGCCTTACCATGGGGGAGGTAGTAATGACATGCATCGAAGTTTGATAAACTGAATATAAAATAGATCAACATGGGCTCTCTTTTGTGTGCACTCGAGAAACGACAACCGACCAAAAACTCAAAAGCAAAGCATTCAGCAACGTCCGCGCTTAGGCACGACTCTTATCGCCCAACGGCATATACTCTCGCTGAACCGGCCCTATGTAAATTTGACGAGGACGGTAAATACGCCCCTTGGAGCTCATGGCAACCTCTCTCCAATTAGCCAACCAACCGGGGGTACGCCCAATAGCAAAAATCACCGTAAATAAATCAAGCGGTATGCCAATAGCCCGCAAAATAATCCCGCTATAAAAATCAACATTAGGATACAATTTACGGGAAACAAAATACTCGTCCCGCAAGGCTTCTTCTTCTAAACGGCTTGCAATATTCAACAAGGGATCACTATGGCCGAGTAGCCGTAAAACACGCTCACACGTAGCCTTCATAATAGTGGCCCTTGGATCATAGTTTTTATAAACCCGGTGCCCAAAACCCATCAAGCGCCCAGACCCTGCCTTAACCGCATCGATAAACAAATGCCCATTATCGCCGGAATCATGGATCTCCTGCAGCATTTGGATGACTGCCATATTGGCCCCCCCATGCAAAGGCCCCCATAAAGCTGAAATCCCCGCCGACACACAGGCGAATGGATTGGCCCCGCCAGAGGCCACCATACGCACAGTCGACGTACTGCAGTTTTGCTCATGATCTGCATGCAAAAGGAAAATAAGATCTAACGCCTTAGCTACTTCTGGATGAGGCTCATAAGGATCATTCGGGAGCGAAAAAAGCATATGCAAAAAATTCTCTGCATAGCCTAACTCCGGATTAGGATAAACCATTGGCAGCCCTCGGCGGCGGCGAGATACCAAGGCGGCCAATGTACGTATCGTGCCCATCAGTAAAATGGCTGCTTCATCAAAACGGGCTAAATCAAGCTTACGGTCATTCGTTGCAAGCTCCGGCGAATACGCCCCCAAAGCTTGTACAAGGGCTGCCAACATCCCCATCGGGTGGGCTTGCGAAGGGAAACCGGCAAACAGCGGCTGCATTCCCTCATTTAAAAGCGCCGATCGATTCACCCGGCTAGTAAAGCGGTCCAAAACAGCCTTAGCCGGCAATTGACCATACATAATTAAATGCGCTGTCTCAAGAAAGTGCGATTGCGCAGCCAAATCTTCGATCGGGTATCCTCTATGGCGCAACACACCGGCCTCTCCATCAATAAACGTAATCTCACTTAAACAAGACCCCGTATTTGCATAGCCTTCGTCCAGGGTGATAACACCCGTTACCTCTCGCAAATGACGTAAATCAACCGCTATTTCTTGCTCCGTCCCCATAAAAACGGGGAAATTATAATTCTGGCTACCAATACGAAGGGTTGCGGTGTCTTCCATTTATAATAAGGCCAGCTAAAGCAAAGAGGGTTTAAAAATTAGGGGAAACAGTTTGTACGTGATTCATTTATTCTATCCACCTTAAACTGATTTTCATAAAATCACAAGCCTTCGTCAGCTTATATATTAAGAGTAAGATTGTTAAATGAGACTGCTGCATAATGACATTTCCGAAGACAAGATAGCAAAAATTCGAATTTTAGGACCTGAGATTATGCAGCGGTCGCTAAATGAAGTAGGATTAAAAACAAGTAATTGAATCTGAAATAATGCACCCGTAAAGTTTATATCAACTTTCCATTTTTTAATTTCTTACTCACAAAACCTCAAAAACTTCGCTCTACTCGAACGATTATGATCATATCTGGTTTTCTATCCACCTTGGATAAATTTTCAGGTAAATTCTCAAGCTTGTCATTCCAATGTCCAACGTAACGAACTTCCTTAAATACAGCATTGAAATACTGCGATAGCGCGAGTGTAAACGAATCACCAACAACCCAAACGTACTGATTTACGAGTGGATGATCATTAATGGACACCCTAGGAGAACCCAATACTGTCTTATGTTCATAGGGAATTTTATTTTCAACCCAAGTTTGTTTATTTTTCCAAATAACATCCCAATTATCATCTGCGCGCAGAGGAAAATCCTTTAGGCTACACATTCCGATGAGGTCTCCGGCATGAGTTGTGCCTTGTTTAAATTCAACTTCAGGAATGGGTAGGCCAAGAAGATTGGCAAAACCTGAATAGGCCAAAAAAGCACCTTTATTATTCCAATGTGTGTCCGTCCTAGAATAAAGAATACCATTAGTTTTTTTTGCATTAAGTAAATCATCTGTTGGATCATAAACAGTGAGATTGGGTATACTTTTTAGCTTATCTAGGTAGTAAGTGATGTACTTATCGGCAGATGGTTGAATTTCGTCTGGAAGATATTCTGGATAGATAGTTGATTTATTCGGACCCACAATCAAAGCTACTTTTGTATTAAATTTCGCACTTACTTCAACGATTTTAGCAAAAATTGCTTTAGTAGCTTCAGTTTCGTTATCGCTAGGAATAATGGCTAGTTTCAGCTTAGCAACCCCTTGATCGAACGCATTGCTCATAAACAACCAATCTTGCTTTCCTTTATACCAATATACTGAAGGGCCCACTGAGAATTCAGCATATTTACTTCTTATTACTAATTTTTCAAGTACATGAGATTGAGAGAAATTAAATCTACTAGCAATCAAACCAGAAACTCCTATTACAAAAAGAATACCACAAAGCATAGTGAGCTTTAAACCGGTTCTTGTACTTCCAAAACGAATAGGCTTTTCAATAAATCTTGCGGTCAGCCAACCAAGCAAAATAGATAAAAAAATAGCCGATATACGTATTTTACGACTAAGACATTCACCCTCAACAATCTTAGCAAAAGATAATAAAGGCCAGTGCCACAAGTACAATGGAAAGCTAATGAAGCCAAACCAAACAGCAATCGGATTAGATAAAATTGTGCGATTAAACCAAGCTTTAGAGCCTGCCGTTATGATTAGTACAGCGCCCAAGACAGGTATTAGCGCCCAATGACCAGGAAAGCTTAATTCACTACTCATTCGCCAAAATCCGTAAAGCAACA
>JANYEO010000065.1 GCA_025363025.1 Opitutia bacterium | reverse complement strand
TGTAGTAATTCATTTGCAAATATTTTTTGCTGAAAACTGTACCAATGTATTAACACAGTGGTACAGTTTAATGAATAAAAAGTGTGCTACTGTGATAGTATGGCAGTACAGTTTTGGGTGCGTAAAGTGTACCACCATGCTAGCATGCTGATACACTTTACGAGAGTTACTCAAAGCCTTATTAAGACCGCCGTATCGCTTCAGCTTTTTTCCAACGCCGGGCCTGGGCGAAAGAACGAACAGCCAGAACCAAATATAAAGCACAGGCCAAAGCCATCATGGCTTGGCAAGCAAAGGCCAGAGGGAGCCCAGCATCTGCATTTGTGAGGGCTTGTGCTGATTTTGGCAGGCGCATGGCGGCTCCTGTTAAGCCAATAAGCGCAAATACAGCTGCCATGTGCATGCCCAGGGCGCGTCGCTTTTCTGAAGCCCCAATAAAAGCGGAAATAGCCATGAGTAAGCCCAATACCGATGGAATAAGGGCTGTAGGGCTATGCGTAGTTGATGATAGGTAGCCCATTACCCCTAAAACGATAAGGGCTATAGCCGTGAGAATGGTAGGTTTGATCATAGGTTATCCGGTTGTGGTAGAGTAGGCTAATTTTCCGTTTATACGGTAAAGGTTTTCTGTTTTAATAAAGTCTAGCCCTAGGCGCTGAATAGCTTCCAGAAGGGCGATGACGTCTGAGTGAGTAGAAAAGCCGATATCCTCCGCATTGGCAGTGCGGGACTTAGCAATGAAGCGGGCCCGCCAATGGTCCGTGCAAAAAGTTTCTGGGAATGATTGGGGGTAGACTTCTGCTCCGCGGTTAGTTAAGCCCTCGAATTGAAATGCACGTATGTTGATGGCTTCCAATAGGTTACCTAATGCTTGAGGTGTTCTATGGGCTTCGTCCCAGTGAAGGAAGATATCAATGCCTACAAGCTCTTTTTTGGCTCTAGGAAAGGCTGTAAGCGCTGTTGTTTGAAGATTGCCAGGCTTAAAATGGACGGGTTTTAGGGTTGTAGGCTGCGTGCCTAAATGCTGAGCCACGGATTCTGCAAAAGATTGTGTACCAAGACGTTGCTTGCTTTTTCCCTCAACGAAAATATCTTGAGTATGTAGGCCTGCCTCTAGGGTGGCCAGTAAGGCATTTTGGATATTTTCGGCAATGCTCGTTTGGCCAACGTGGACAAGCATCATCACTGCTGCTTGCAGGAGGGCTGAGGGGTTGGCGACTCCTTGGCCTGCTATCATAGGTGCGGAGCCATGGATAGCCTCGAACATCGCACAAGTGGCTCCAATATTGGCGGAGCCAGCGAGCCCAACGCTGCCGGCTACCTGGGCTGCGATATCGGAGATGATGTCCCCATATAAATTTTCCGTTAGGATGACATCAAAACGTTCTGGGCTATCTGCAATATGAGCGGCCCCAATATCAATAATTTGGCGCTCGATAATGATTTCCGGGTAATCTTGAGCAATGCGCAGAAAGGCTTCATAGAAAAGACCATCCGTCATTTTCATGATGTTATCTTTAACCATGCAGGTGATTTTCTTCCGGTTATTTTGCCGGGCATAGGCAAAGGCATAGCGTGCAATCCGCTCTGAGCCTGGGCGGGAGATGAGCTTCAGGCATTGGGCCACTTCGTCTGTTTGTTGATACTCGATCCCGGCATAGGTATCTTCTTCGTTTTCGCGGATGATGACTAGGTCCATCCCGGGGTGCTGTGTGCGGACAAACGGGTGGTAGCTAACACAGGGGCGCACATTGGCATAGAGGCCTAGCGCCTTGCGGATAGTGACATTGAGGCTTTTGTAGCCGCCCCCTTGAGGGGTGGTAATGGGGGCCTTTAAAAAAATGCGGGTGCGGCGTAGGCTTTCCCAAGCGCTAGGCTCTATGCCGGTTGGGACGCCTTTTTTGTAGACTTTTTCGCCAATTTCGATTGCTTCATATTTTAGCTGGGCCCCGGCTTTGTCGAGCACGTGGAGGGTGGCAGCCATAATTTCTGGGCCGATGCCATCGCCATGAGCAATTGTGATGGGAGTTAAATTATGAGACATAGTAGAGCGAAAGGATGTATGTTTTTTAGCCTCTGTCAATGCAGGTTGGGGTAATTGCAGGTTCCGATAAAGGCTACAGAGCCTGTTTGGGTTATAGAGAAATCATCTGCTACAGTAACCTTTAAGGGGCCCCCGGGCATATGAATAGTGATAGCATTTTTTGTATAACCCAGGCGAACAGACAGGGCTGCAACCGCACTGGCACTGCTTCCGGAGGCCAGGGTGTAGCCGGCGCCGCGTTCCCAAATTTCGATGATTATATTGAATGGATCTTTGACGTAGGCTAATTGTACGTTTGTACGATTAAGGAAGAGGGGATGGTTTTCGAGTATAGGGCCTAGCTGTGTTATGTGGGCTTTAGTTGGAGGTGTATCTAAGAAAAGCGTACAATGAGGGTTGCCTATGCTGGTAGCGGAGAAGGTGTAAACTTGGCCATCAAGGGTAATAGGCTCTAGCAATACTTCGCGCGCGGGGCCCGGCATGGGGATGTGTGTGCTTAGAAACTGAGCCTGACCCATGCCAACGGTGACTGTTTGCCCTGCGTCTAAGAGGGTGACAGTTACTGGGCCACCTAGGGTTTGAATGGAAGTAGGCGTCTCCGCTATTAGGCGCTTTGTATCGTAGAGATAGCGGGCGAAAATGCGTAGGCCGTTGCCGCTTTTTTCCGCCTCACTGCCATCTGGGTTAAAGATGCGGACTGCGAGGCCCTCAGCAGTTGTACAGGGGCCATAGAGCAGGCCGTCTGAGCCAAAACCCAGATGGCGATTACACAGCTTTTGGAGGATAGCGGCCGATGGGGGGCTTGGGTAGGCGGCTGCGTCTAATACGAAGTAGTCGTTACCGAGAGATTCATATTTAAACAAGTCCACAGTAGTAGGAGTTCTAAAGAGATGGATTAGGTTTCAATTAAGAAGGCAGTGATGGCAGCTATAACGGCGTCTAATTCTTCTGTACGCAGTTCTGGATAAATAGGGATACTGAGGGCTTCTTCTTGTAAACGATGGGCCACAGAAATGGTTTCTTTGCCAAGGCCTATACCCTGAAAGCATACTTGGGCATCCATCGTACAGGGGTAATAAACCTCGGAGCCGATGCCCTGAGCTTCA
>JANYEO010000015.1 GCA_025363025.1 Opitutia bacterium | reverse complement strand
TGATCCGTCGGATGCGTAAAGAGCGCAATCGCGCCAACAAAAGGAAGGGCAAAACCAAGCAACGTCAGATAAAAACAGGCGTAGCGTTTGTTGTATGTGTTACGAATCACAAAGGGCATAAGGGCCACAACGAGCAAGCAGGCTATTGAAGCGAGTAAGACTTTGAGGTCAAGTTCTACGAGGCCAATGCTAGGGGCTTCTATATACAGCACCATGCCGGCAATGGCGGCAATACAAGCATACAGACGGTAGAAAGGCTTAGGGCGAAGTGAATCCGCAAAAATATTCTTCTTTGCGCGCTTGCGTTTTTGGGCTAGTTGCGCACGGGTTTTTGAAGAGGGAATCGATGCAATACTATCGGAATTGATTATCTTTTCGGGTCTTAAACTCATCGCAAGCCCAACGATAACAGTTAGCGCAATACTCATAGGAGCCGTCAGCATATAATGAAAAGGCGAGGCCCATGGGTGATCTAGCCCCACTGTAAAGGTCATCCAAAAAGCAAGTATAAATCCTGCAACCACTCCATAAATTGCAGCTTTGAGCCCGGCTTTTTTGCTAATGCGCATTAAAAGAAAAAGACCGAATACACCCGAACTCACAACCCCCATGGCTTTCCAAAAAAAATCTAAAGCACTTTCGCCATTTAAATGAATTAAATACGCCGCAAATATGCCCGCAATGCCAAAAGCGGCTGAAGACGCTCTCAAAATCTGCATCACAAGCAGCGATTGCCGATGGCCTGTCGCCTTGGAATAAGGCTCATATAAATTACAAATAAGCACGGTTGAGCTACTATTAATCCCCGTATCAATCGTACTCATAGCAGCCGCAAGAATACCGATAATAGCGAGCCCTTTTAGCCCATCTGGGAAATGGTTTGCGATAAACTGCGCAAAAACATTTTCAGCCCCGCTTATGGTAGGTTCGAGGCCAAGCAAGCCCCCTTGATGAAAAACATACAATAAAACCCCTACCCCAAAAAATAATGCAATAATGAGTGGCAACATGAGACCTCCGATGGCTAATCCCCATTTTGCATGATTATCAGAACGCGCGACAATATAGCGCTGTGCAATCCCTTGGTTGGACATAAAAAACCCACCATCCCAGGCGAAAAAGAAAAGACAGGCTATAACCAAACCGCCCCATTCCTCTTTCAATAAATCCGTTTTCTCTAAACAAAGGGGAGCCTGCTTAATACTATCAAATAAGCTATGGCTTGTTGTTGGAATAAATTCACAAATAAAATAAACCGATATGATCCCTGCTCCAATTAATATTAGTGCCTGAAATAAATCTGTCCAAATAACGCCTTCGATGCCCGACATATAAGTATAAAAAACAACAATAGCGCCTGTTAGAAGCATTACACTCACGATATCAACCCCACAAATTAAATGGATAGCTTGGGCTACTAGGCACGTAATAACGCCCATTTTAATCGTAGAGTATACGATGAAAATTATAGAAGCGTAAACAGACGCCCATTTACCAAATCGCTGATTAAGTAATGAATAAATAGACGCATCGCGCGTTTGCCTTAAAAATCCAACGAAGAAAAAGAACGTGATTGGAATAACAACGGCCAGAGAAATAGTATACCCCAGCAAAAAATTAAAATCAAACGTATAGCCCTTGGCCGGAATTGCCAAAAATGCGATACTACTAACACACGTCCCCACAATAGACCCCGCAATCAGCCACCACGGCATATTACGGCCCGCAAGCATCGGGTCCGGGTCATTCGTCCGCAGGCTAATGATCGACGTTACAATCACGAGTAAGGCAGCATACAACAGCACAATCGTCACATTCGACATCTGCGATGCATTTACATACGACACTGCGAAAAAAGATAAATTGGGAAGAAACATAAAGACTTGGATTTAAAGGATACCCTATATTTGAAGGCGACAGGCTTTGCAAAAGAAATTGAGATAGATTTATCGTTCAAGCGGTACACGGATAAGCCCCCGCCGAAGCAGGACTATTGTCAACGAAGTTGCTAATGATATTAAATTATTATTCATGATAGGCTTACGCGGTATGCGTACGGATGCACACAAAGACGAACATTTTGTTAAAAGCAATTAAAAAATAAGCTTTCCTGAAAATATTTTTATCGTCTAGGTATTTATATGTAGTTTGACGTCAACTAAATAGGCATTTGAGCGGAAATGTCGGTGGTTTCCCTCTATTACCACTGAAGATCCATTATCGCAAACTACATGCTAATAATTATAGATCCTAAAAATATACTTTAATCTAGAGGGCAATTACCCCTCACAAAGAGAAAAAGGTTTTTGACTGCAATTGAACTAGTTAAATTGATGACACGCCCTAGCATCGAACTGCAGTGCTTACGAAGACACCATCAACTGAGTATTCTAAATGCGCAATGGCGCAATGATACACAACGTCGAACAAGTTTTTGACGACTTGACTAATTTGCCCAAGTTTCATCTTTCAGACGAATGGGCAAATCGCATGAAAACTCTTTTTTTGTGGGGCGTAAAAATGAATTAACGGCACTCCATGCACTCTTTTCTCGCCCAAATGCAAGTTTGATAACCATTAAAGGGCGGCGACGCATATAGAGACCGCTGCATAATAGGCATTGTTAATAACCTTTTCTCGAAAATACTTGCATTGACTAAAGCTAGATTTGGTATTCATGAATGAGCTTTATACAATACGAAGCGGAACTGAGAAGCCGCGGAAGCCAGTTGAGGAAACTTCACGAAATCATCGATTGGGATAAACTAAAACATATTTTAGGTAAGCTCGGCCGCAGTGGTTATGAGCCTCAAGGTTATGAGCCGATCAAGTTATTAAAGGCGATGCTCTTGCAAAGTTGGCACAGCTTGAGCGACGTTCAGCTCGAAGAAGCGTTGAATGAGAGGCTCACCTTCATTCACTTTAGCGGCTTTGATGGAGCGGTTCCGGATGCGACTACGATCTGCCGTTTTCGTAGCACATTGGTGGAACAAAAGAAGGC
>JANYEO010000193.1 GCA_025363025.1 Opitutia bacterium | reverse complement strand
TGTATTGGCTTAGGTATTATGATTGATAGTGCAACCGGCAGCCATGTGATGAACTTCGTAACGGATTCTTTAACTAAGGTGGCCGATGTTGTCGTTAAATTTGGCTCCGAAGCCCTATCCGTTCTCACCGGGGGACTTGTTGATATCTCGGATAGTACACAGGAAAAAATCGCTAACGTACTAGGTGTCGTTATGACAGCCGCTTTAATCGTCACCACCATGGTGGTCTTATCTCTATGTGGAGACCCTGAGGCAGCCGCTAAAATGGGGGTCGAAAAAACTCTAAAAATTGTCAAACGCTCTGGCGCTATAATCGCAGGGGCCGCCACAGTCGCGGGTGGAGCCGCCGGAATCGCGAGCGCCGCTTACACCTATCAAGGCCAAAACTCTCAAATCATGGCCAAAGAATGGAACGCCCTGATGGAAGCCCTGAAGCAATTTAGCAAGCAAACGAATACCGTCCTCCAGGCCCTTATCGAATCTATGTCCGAGCAAACAACAACGGCCTTCAAAATCACAGAAGCCATGGCCCAAACAGGCTCTACTATTTACGGCAATGTTGCGCATTCCGCCTGAGCTCAACCCTTTTACCCTCTCTCACCCCTACCCCCCTTATTTGAAAGGAAATTATCATGTCCGACTTATCTATATCCAGTAACAATTCCCTACAAAATCTAGCACCTTTACTTCAGCCTTCAGACTCTAAGACGAGTGAAGCCGCAAATAAAAAGCAAGGGTTTGGGAATGCCCTCTCTTTATCCATCAGCAATGGCAAAACCGTGCTCGCGACGGATATTGGGAGCTTCAACGTCAACCTGCCCCCGGCCCTTGCGAAATCAAACCTCCCCCCCACATCGTTTGATTTTACCAAAACAGCAGACGGCGGCATGCAAACAGCAACAGGCTCCAACTTTAATGCCTTCTTAGTCCTCTTGGCTATTATGGAATCCATGGGCAGTGAGCAAAAAGCCCAATACTTATCCGGCCTCGGCAACATGAAGGGTAACATAGCCAATACCCTAGGGGCCGCCGCCGCTCAGAAAAAAGCCGCTTTGACAGACGCCGTAGGGGGTATGCTATCCAGTGGCTTAACTATGGCCGCAGGTGGGGTCTCTATGGGTATGTCCGGCATTAGTAACACTGTTGGAGGAGAAACTTCAACGACTACTGCCCCAACAGCCCCTGTGACCCCAACCACCACACTTCCCAGCAATGGTATTAACACGGGTAGTTTAAATCAAGCAGGCGTAGCAGGGTTGAGCTCTACCGATATCAGTGGCATGAATACTCAGCAACTGGCAGACTTAAAAGCTAATCCCGCATTTTCTAGCCTCTCCCCTGACGCTAAAACAACATTTGATCTACAAGAAAATAGCCTGGGTACAACCGACCCATTGGCTATCCCAGGAGATACACAAACAACCAAACAAACTTGGAGCAAAACCACACGAGGGAAAGGCGAAGGCTTGTCGGACATTTTAAAAGGAGCCGGAGGCGTTTTCGACTCTATCGCCAAAATCAGTGCCGCCGACAAAAGGCAGGGCGCGGCCCAGCTGGATGCCCAAGCCCAAGTCATGCAAGCCTGCATGAAGCAAGCCGGGGTCACCCTGCAAGATGTAGAAGCCCTCATGAAGCAAGTGGTATCCCTCATCCAAGCCCAAGGGCAGGCCAACCAATCGGTTATGGATGCCGCTAGCCAAGGCATGCAAGCAGGCGCTTAAAATAAAAAACTGTGACGTTCCCCCAAGCGCTTGAAGCTATAGAAAAAGAGTTTGAGCTCGCCCAGCTGGAAGACCCAGCAGGCGGGCCAGCTTCACTCTGGGTGGCCGATCGTTATTTAATAGAACTCCTCCCTCAGGGGAAGGAACACCTCTTGCTACGGTCTTCCATCATTGCGTTAGAGTCAAATGACGCCTGGGCAGAGGACGAATGGCGGCACATTTTACGCCTCAGCCGCGCTTTTATCAAGCTTACGCCAGATATCCTCTCATTTGATGAAGCCCACCGCACCCTCTGCCTTAGCCATGTAATAGAGTTAGGCCCTACAAATATCCAAGATTTACGGCACACACTAGAAGCTTTTTTGAATAATCTTGAATTTTGGACCAAAACCACCGAGAAAAGAAGCGACACAGACCCCAGTGCCACCGAAGCCCCTACCTACTTTATCCCTTAAGAAGACCGCTAAGAGCGACCCCCCCCGCCCATGGGCTTAAAAACTAACCAGAGATCAATTGCAAAATCCTTTGATTTTGAAAAATTTGTAGGACGGAGTGACGAATGTACTGAAGGTACTCGAGGATCAACAACCGACCAAAAATTCAAAAGCAAGGTATTCTGCAGCAATCTCAACCGGCTCTTTACCCTCCCCTTGGCCTTCTTGGCCCTGGGCTGCTTTTCTTTAACTGCATACGGTGCTATCCCTTGGCGGACGGAACGCTATACCCACTTCTCTCAAGGAGAAGACCTCCGCGGCCTTCTTAGAAGCTTTGTTGCTGGGCAAGGAGTCAATGGCGTTATTAACGAAGCCATTACTGCTACGGTCAGCGGCAACTTTGAAGGCATGAGCCCTCAGACATTTTTTGACGGAATGGTCTCCGCCAACTCCCTCGTCTGGTTCTATGATGGGACGAATTTATATATAGACCCTGCGGCAGAGGTCCGCACCCAAGCCCTCCAGCTCCCCTACGTATCTGCCGACAAATTAATCGAAGCCGCAAAAGAAATCCATTACGAAGCCTCTAGCTGGTCCGTCTCACGCGTGGCCCAAGCAGGGATCGTTCAAATAAGTGGCCCCGCACGGTTCGTGAATAAACTAACGGAGCTCGCCATGGCCCTCAATACAGGCCTTACAGAAAAAGACTCTATCCGCGTTTTCCCGCTAAAATACGCTTGGGCACAAGATACCAATATCGCTTACCAAGGTAAATCCGTCACTGTTCCGGGGGTTGCCGCTCAATTGCAACAGCTCATGTTTGGGCAATCCGGCCCCAGTAGATCCGGCTCAGCCGCCACCATTGGGAGCACTTTAAGCACGCCCCAGCCAGTGAGCACGCAAATGACGTCTATGACTGCGTTAGGTGGCCTTCCAGCCAATAATATCC
>JANYEO010000167.1 GCA_025363025.1 Opitutia bacterium | reverse complement strand
CTGCTGCTGCTGCTACTCCTTCTGCCGACTCGGAATGAGTAGGCGGAGGATTAAACGAAGTCGTCGCTTTGCCTTTTCTTCAGACGAAGAAGAGGAACAGAAACAGGACTTTAAGGAACCTCCCCATACGACCATTCTACTCCTAGGGAGAAGCGGAACGGGAAAGACGGTTTTTTGCAGAGCTCTGCTAGCAGAGTTTAAACAGTTTAATAAGAAAGTGGCCATTTTAAATTTTAAACCCACCAAGAAGACCCCCACCACTCCCCACAAAATTATTGACTGGAAAGACCTGTCAGGTCCGCCTCCTCTGCAGGACATCGCTCTGCTGGTCGAGGATATCATCAAACTGCAAAAATGGCAAGTTAATGCTCTTACCCTGTTGATCAACTACCAAGTCCACCATAACAGGCTGTCCCCTACCATATTTTTATCACAGCAGATCTACTGCCAAGGATTGTACAGCCTTCTTGGAGGTTTTACCCGTATTTACGTAACTGCCGCAAAAGCAAACATTCGCACTTGGGTTCAACTACTACAGTACTTTGGATTTGACAAGCAGGAGAGAACGACACATTTGCGCGCATTTCGAACATGTAAAATTCCCAATTCGCTTTTTTTTCTCGAGGTGGAAACGTTGGAGATTACGCGCATTGACGCTCCATTTCTTCCCGACATTGGGTACGGAACTGCAGCCGACGAGGGCGACGAAAACAGAAATACGCAGAAAACCAGCAAAAAAATGTCAGGCCGGGACACGCTGGCTTTGTCTAAGGCTCAGCGGTATCTTTCGGTGCTGTCAAATCCTCGCGAGGCCTTGGCACTGTTTGATTTGCTTTATTACAAATTGTCAAAATCATCAATTGACCCAGAGTCTCTAGAAATAACTTTACAGCAAAAAGGTTCTTCACGTCCTGTTTTTGTCTCCTTAATAGACTACATTGGCCATTTGGTAGATGCCAAACAAAAAGTAGTTCCCAGCCGGCTCATTAAAAAATTTCATTCTTATACACAAAAAGTGCGCGGCATCAGCCTGCCCCGGCACTTTGTCTTAAATACAGCTTTCCACTGACTTTGTCCTCAGTCTACATTGATTACCCGTCGCGGTCACACACAAACACACATCATGGACGGCTCTGTCTCGTCCGCCGCCGCCGCCGCCACCGCCGCCACCGCCGCCGCATCTGTGGGTTCTACTGCATCTGTAGGGGACGCTGGCAACGCTGGAAACGCCTCCGTCGCCTCCGCTGACAACACCACCACCACCAGCAACACGGAAAACATCACGCACATGGACTTTGACGAAGTCATGAGATCCGCTGGGATTCTCGACTTTGACCCTGACACTGTTGACAGTTTGACCGGTGATGACTTTAATATTTATTTCTGTAATGACGAGTCTGATGGCGACGCAATGGAGGACGGGCGTCTGGCAATCGGGGTAGAACCATTCAACTTTGATTGTGATTTGTTTGTAGAAGATGAAGTGGAAAAGGAGGAGAAGGAAGCGGAGGAGGAGGAGACACCGACAAATTTAACGCAAATGCTGCAAGCTGCTCAAGACCTTAACAAAACGTATCAGGATACCTTACAGCAGATGAATGAGCAGCAGGAAAAGGACAAGCGAGACCTGGACGTGACATTTGAACGGAGAAAAAAAGAAATTCTTACACAAATTGAAAAAAAGCTAGTGATCCTAGCTCTGATTGTAAGTATTTTTCCCCTTTTTTTGGCGTGTTAGTGGCAACCTAATTTTACATCTTTTTCCCGCCGCAGCAACCGCTTGCGGGGCAGTATTCAGTAGCTTTGGCGTCCCCGGAACGACAAACCTTCTCCCAGGTGTACGCAATGGTCGACAAGCTCCGTGAAATGGCATCAAAAGTCGAGGGGGGTACCAACAGCAGCAACAACAGCAGCTACAGCAGCAACCAAGATCCTGTTCCGGCTGCCAAGACTGCAGTAGCTCCCCTGGCAGCTTTTGCTCGGTTCGGTCAGGCCGTGGATGATGTCCTGAACTGTTTTTTTGTCCACGGTCCCATCACACAAGTTTACTATCTTTTTGAAGCTACAAAAATTTGGTTTCCTAAAATATACCTTCCTCCTTTTGAGGAATTTAAAAAAACTTTCCGCTCACTAGCTGCTAAATGGATGAGAGAAATTCGATTTCATCCAGACGGTTTGATATTTGTTCGGCTTTATTTAGCAGAGCACATAGATGCCCATTGGACAGAAAAATACTTTAGGCGATATTAAATGTCATGAAGGAACAATAAACATGTCTTACTTCTCCTAAAAGCTTGTCTCCATCATCTTCTGTTCGTCGTCCTGCTGTTCTGGTTGTTCCTCCTCCTCCTCCGTCTCCTTCTCCTCCTTCTCCGCCTCCCGCTCGTAGTTCCACTCTAGGGATGGAAGAGAGCTGGTCTCCAGGCGGTAGCGGCGGCGGCGTTCTCGCATTTGCTGGTCATGATGTTCCTGCTGCTGCTGTTGTTGCTGACGCTGTAGCCGTCGGATAAGCAGGAGATGATGGCGTATGTCGTCCGTGTTGTTGTTGCTGCCGGCATTGGCAGACAACCGGGTGCCGATGCCGCACACCACCAAGAAGAAGGTGGCCACCCCCAATCCGAGGCAGGCGGTTAGCATGTACATGCCGACAACCTCTGCAAAGTAGTATGTACCTACTTTAGCGGCAGCTGTAGTATCAGCACAATTACACTTTATTTGTTTTTGCCTGTCTACCTAGCCTGTTGATCCTCCTTGTCGTCTGATCGTGAAGAAACTGCAATAACAAAAGACGGTCGTCGTCGGCGTTGTCGTCGCGGCAATTAATCTGATCGTTCCATTTTTTCTCACCGTGGTGTTTGACGGTACTGCCAAGACGCCATCTCCTTTGCCGCCGCTGTCGCCGCCAGGACCACCTTTGCCCTCCTTTTCCTCCTCCTCTTGCTTTGGGACATCTCCGCTACCTTTAAAAAAAGAGAAGTAGGTTTTGCACTCGCCGCCGTCTCCAGACGGCTTTGTCGCCGAGACCACCTTTGGTCTCCTCTTCCCTCTCCGGCACCGGGGCCCCTCCATTACCTTTAAGCACAAGATTACGGTGTGAACTCTCAAGCAGAAAAAAACGTATGTACTGCTGTCGTTTCAGACGTTACGCGCGTGCGTACCTAGTATTGTCCCTACCTAACGCTAGCTGCACAATTAGCTGCTGCAGTGTTGCTGTCAGCAAAGCCTGTTCCCGGCCCAAGTGCCGAACCTCGGAGATAAGGGCCTCTGCTGCACCGGCTGCTGCTGTGTCAACGTCCGGAAAGTAAGGAGAAAGAGGAGCCTCTGATGGGATTGCTACAGCCAGCGTGTAAAAATCTGTTTTAGTTGGTTGTAAGATCGGATCTAGTTAATATAACAAAAAAATGGACATACCGCAAGATGTTTGCATTAATTGCAAAATTCGGGTCACCGTAATGTTTACTGCGTCTACTGTTGAAGCGGTTTCCTCGCAGGACTCCCCGGGCACTCCTTTGAGTCCTGGAGCCCCAGCCATCCCGACAGGTCCAGAGACACCGGGAATTCCCGGCAGTCCCCTGACGCCTTCCTCACCCTAAAATAACAAAAAAATGTTCGTTGGGACAGCGTAACGCTTTTGCCGTTCAAACATTTACCTTTACACCTTGTTTGCCTGTTTCTCCTTCACCTCCGGGGAAGCCCCTCAGACCCTGCTCACCCTATAACACATGCTATGCTCCTGCTACTGCTTTATACTGACGATAAAAACAACCAACCTACCTTTATTCCTTGGATTCCAAAAGGGCCCTGTCCTCCTGGCAACCCGTTGGCTCCCGCTGGTCCGGGAGGTCCCAGCGGTCCCCTAACGCCCTAAAATAGTAATGGCTGACAAGGCGGGGGCCCCCAGGAGACGTATTATGGTAAAGCATGTACCTGCACACCGTCTTTGCCCGTCGCCCCCACCTCCCCTTTCACACCCGGTTCGCCCTGCAAGCCAAGTATGTTGCGGCTTCCTGTTACTGTCAATAAACTTAAAACAGACCCTTCTTCCTCGGATACCCTGTTCGCCCGGCGGACAGGACCGACACGGTGATACTGTCTCTGGCGCAGTTGTCGTCGCGACTGTTGCAGTTGCTTCAACCTTCGGCCCTGTCGTAGGCGCCGCTGTCGCAACGGGTATTTCTAGTGTCTCCAGACTGACACTGATCCCTACTCCAGAAAACAGGGACTCTGGCAAAGCTACAAACGACTGGTCTCCGTAGACGTCCTTTTCAAACGCAAACCTTTTTTGCTCAAGGGGCTGAAGCGTAAATTAGTAGAAAAGGTACCTATAGCGATAACAAACACAACAATCTTATACCTACCAATTCCATTTCTATGTTTGTCTGGCAACGTGCAAAATTATCCTCTCTTTCGCGCGGAGTAAGACAATATCTAAAAAAATAGCCGTCAAGTTTAAGAAGCTAAGAGTATCACATAGGCTTTTATGGAATAAATGGTTCCTCTCAAACTCACTTTTTTCCCTCTGCTGTGCAAAGGCAGTTGCCGCTGATACCACACAGATAACCGTCATTTTCCCGTCTGGAAAGACTGAGGCACAAAAACGACATAATATGAAAACTGAGCAGCATTTTGATGCTGTCCCTTCTAATGATTACTGCCGCCTAAATGAACGGCGCTTGCGTCCGCGTGTTTCTCTGATTTTTTTTGCTGATTTGCAGTGCATTTTTGACCCCCTCCCTGATCTTGTCCAAAGTGTTATGTAGAACACCTAACATGGCAACTACATAAAGTGCTTTGCACTGCTGGCAAAAAATAAATTGCTCCAACAGCTTGCCGCTGCTTTTGCCGCCGCCGGCTTTAAGGCACGCAAATACTTATCAGTAAGGGAGGACGAGAAAATGCAGCAGCGGCAACAAACACCTCAAAACTCGGAATATTATTTCTTAGTTCTTTCTGTAAACATAACTGGAAAATTCATAGTTGTAACATCGTCGTGATAGGTATGCTCAACACAAAACCACACAATGTCGCACAAAGAACATTTTCTGTGTCTTTTTTTAATTCTTATACGCATAGCCCCTTCCGTGTGATCCAAAGTGATGGAATTTTCAAATATAAAATGACGCTGGTATTTTGTTTCCAAATTAAAATATGGCGGTCGATGATAGCTTTTACACTGCTTTTCATACGGGTTCTCTACAATGCTATATGTAAAAGTATTTTCAGGATACAACTTATGGTGTGGCAGCACACTTACTTTTAACACGTAGCACTTGTTGTCAGCAATTTTGTATGCTTCTGTCATGGCTTTAGTAGGTTTGACACCGTGGTATAACCCTGGTAAGGAACGCACTAAAACAATCTCCAATTTCTTTCTGAGAGGCCTCAAACAATAATAAATATTTCCTCCCCTACTCCTCACGGGTAATTCAGATAACACGCACTTGAGTCTCATGATTGCCGCCGCCGCTGTTTAAATGCCTTGAAAATTCAGAAGACCGCAACGTTTATTATCTACTCCACGACACCTCTTGTCAATTATCGTCTGAAGAAACGTTACTGCTCCTCCTCCGCCCTCCTGCTCCTCAATCCCTGGTTCCGTACTTTGCCTCCCAGGCTTCGCCCGTCAGCAGGTGAAAGGGGATGGTGGTGGTGGCCTCCTCCTGTTCGCCGACAATACTGACTCGCAGGAGGACCACGTCGCACTTGCAGTCGCTGTATTCGTCTTCCGACCCGACAAACCTGAAGTGTACCCTCTGGTGGGTTCCCTGCATGAGCAGTTTGGACTTTCCTCCTCTGCCGCTCCGCAGAGACATGTGATCGTCTGTGGTGAGACACAGAAGGGGCTCCTTGTGGTTCCTGGCAGAGCACGGCCCCAGGTAGGGACTTTTCTCTATGGAGAAGTACCAGGTGGAGGTCTCTGTACAGAGGTGAGACAACCCCGTCAACTCCAGCGTAAAGTTGTCATTCCTGTAGATCTGAAACAGCTGAGGGGTGCCGCCAATATTCTCTACTGGTTGTGGATCTAGTTCCCTGAACTGTTTTGGTTCGACT
>JANYEO010000106.1 GCA_025363025.1 Opitutia bacterium | reverse complement strand
TATGATGAAGGGAAGCGCTGTGCGGAAACTCTCTTTTTTGACTATCACCGGCAAAACCATTTAGACATACGGGTCGTTCGTATTTTTAATACGTATGGGCCGCGCATGCTGGCCGATGACGGCCGCGTTGTTTCCAATTTTATTGTGCAAGCCCTTACAGGGAGGCCCATTACTATTTATGGCAAAGGGCTGCAAACCCGCTCCTTCTGCTACATGGACGACTTGATTGAAGGCATTATGCGATTAATGAATCAAGATAAAGTCATAGGCCCGGTGAATATTGGAAACCCAGGCGAATTCACCATCGCAGAATTAGCGGATAAAGTCCTTAAGATGACGGGGAGCCACTCAAAAATTGTTTATCACCCTCTCCCGGTTGATGACCCACAACAACGGCAACCCGACATCTCCTTGGCCCGTGACGCCCTGGGCTGGGAACCTAAAATACAGCTTGAAGCCGGCCTACAAAAAACTATTGCGTTCTTTAAAGAAGCCCTCGAACACAAAGCTTAGAATAGATTCCGTTTAAATTAAGGTGGTTTTTATGCACAAACTGCATTATCACCCATGGCAACGTTACATTCTCATCTATTATGATCGGAGCTTTCCTTAAAATTTTCGTCGGCCATCCTTATAAAAAATTCCTCAACCGGGCCCGCCCGCTCATTGGGAAAATTAATACACTAGAAGCTGAATATCAACAGCTAACAGATACCGAGCTACAAGGAAAAACTCAAGAATTCAAAGAACGCTTTGCGCAAGGTGAATCCCTAGATCAACTACTACCTGAGGCCTTTGCAACGGTTAAGAATGCCGCACGGCGCCTCTGCGGGAGGCCTGTAAGTGTGTGTGAGCACGAGCTTATTTGGAATATGGTGCACTACGATGTGCAGCTCATCGGAGGTATTGCCCTACACCAAGGTAAAATTGCCGAAATGGCCACCGGTGAAGGTAAAACCTTGGTTGCCACCCTTCCGCTCTACCTAAATGCGCTAACCGGCCGCAACTGCCAGTTGATTACAGTGAATGACTACCTCGTCCGGCGAGATGCGGAGTGGATGGGACATTTGTACAACTTCCTCGGACTCACGGTTGGCTGCATTCAAAATACAATGAGCCCGGCCGAGCGCCAAGCGGCTTATGCCGCTGATATTACCTATGGGACATCCTCCGAATTTGGCTTCGACTATTTACGGGACAATGGAATGGCCACTCGGAAAAACGACCAGGTACAACGCGACCACTACTACTGCATCGTCGATGAAGTGGACTCTATCTTAATTGATGAAGCGCGCACGCCACTCATTATCTCTGGGCCGGCCCATATCGAACGTGAAGCCCCTTTTGCCCTTTTAAAACCTGGAGTAGAGCGGCTTGTTAATTTGCAGCAACGCCTCTGCAACCGCTTGGTAGGTGAAGCCCGCGAAGTTTTAGAAAAAACCCTTGAAGGCAGTGACGCTGATGCGGCTTTAACAAAACTGCTGCAAATAAAACTAGGGATGCCAAAAAACCGCATTCTCCTGCGCCTTATGGAGAATGGGGCCATTCGGAAAAAGTTAGACCGCTTTGAGCTGGAAATGAATTCCGATTTCCAAAAAGAAGAACTCTACGCCCTAAAAGAAGCCCTTTATTTCGCCATTGAGGAAAAACAACACCAGGCCGATTTAACTGAACTGGGCCGTCAAGCTTTGCACCCGGACAATCCGGATGCCTTCGTTTTAATCGATTTGCCCACGCTCTTTATGGAGCTCGACAAACGAACTGACCTCTCCCCTGAAGAGCGCCAAGCCCAAAAACGAGATGCGGAACAACGCTTTGAGACGGCCTCCGAAGAAATCCACTGTCTAAGCCAACTCCTAAGGGCTTATTGCCTTTATGAGCGAGATATCGCCTACGTCGTCCAAGACAACCGGGTTATGATTGTGGATGAGAATACAGGGCGCGTCCTCCCTGGGCGCCGCTGGAGTGAAGGCCTCCACCAAGCAATTGAAGCCAAAGAAGGGGCTATCATCCAAGAAGAGACCCGGACATATGCCACCATCACCATCCAAAACTACTTCCGCCTGTACGATAAAATTGCAGGGATGACAGGGACAGCGGAAACAGAAGCCAATGAATTTTATGATATTTATAAGCTCGAGGTCATGCCCATTCCGACCCACCGGGCCTGCATTCGCAAAGACTTAGACGATATCATTTACAAAACACGCCGGGAAAAATATAACGCCGTCGTCCAAAAAATTAAAGAAGCCCATGGTCGCGGTCAACCCGTACTGGTAGGCACGACTTCGGTTGAAGCGTCGGAAGTTTTTAGCAAAATGCTGCGGCGCGAAAACATCCCGCATAACGTCCTCAATGCAAAACAGCATGCTCAAGAGTCCGACATTGTGGCCGATGCGGGGCAAAAAGGCGCTGTCACCATTGCCACTAATATGGCAGGCCGGGGTACCGACATTAAACTGGGTGAAAATGTAGCTGAACTCGGAGGTTTATTTGTATTAGGGACGGAACGGCATGAATCCCGCCGGATAGACCGGCAGCTGCGGGGACGTTGCTCCCGCCAGGGGGACCCGGGTTTATCCGAGTTCTATATCTCCCTCGAAGATGATCTTATGCGCCTCTTTGCGAATGCGGGCCCTATTGGACGCATCCTCGAAGGCTCTTTTGAAGAAGGGGAGGCCCTCGCTCATCCGCTTTTAAACCGCTCCATCCAATCCGCCCAAAAGCGGGTAGAAGAGCAGAATTATGCTATTCGTAAGCGTCTCCTAAAGTACGACGACGTCCTTAACCGGCAACGCGAAGTTATCTATGGAATGCGCAATGAAGCCATTGCCAGCGACCACCCGCGCGTTCTGCTTTTTGAAATGATCTCAGAGGAGCTCGAAACGCGTGTGCAAGCGATTGCAGCCGATAACAGTGTACCAGAAACAAGTGCCCTCGATGCCCTCATCGGGTGGGTTAATATCCACTTCCCCATTAATATCAAACCAGAAGACGTCCAGACCCTAACGGGCGGACAACTCTCAAACGTGCTCATCCAAAAAATACAGCAAGCGTATGCTGCACGAGAGAACTTAGAAAACCCGGCTATTTTTAGGGAAATAGAACGCTATACCCTCATCCGCCCGATTGACCGGCATTGGCAAGACCACTTGACCGAGATGGACGAACTCCGCCGGAGTGTAAGCCTACGTAGCTATGGCCAACGGGACCCCCTCAACGAATATAAGAGCGAAGCTTTTACCTTCTTCCAGGAAATGATGGGGCGCATCCGCCAAGATATTTGCATCGGGCTTTTCCGCATGGTGGGGAACTTGGGTGCCTTCCAGCACATGTTTGCACAAATGGCCCCCCGGGTACAACAAACAGGACCGGAAGGGGCAACCCCTGCATTAACCATTGTACCTGAACCCCAACAACTATCGCAGGCACAATCGGCCCTTTCCGCTAAATTTGCCGTTAATGTCACTAAACCAGAAGTAGCCAAAGTGGGTCGCAATGACCTCTGCCCCTGCGGAAGTGGGAAAAAGTTTAAGAAATGCTGTGGGAGCGGGAGTGAGTTACACTAAAAAAAAGCCATTTTTTGCAAAAGCCGCTCTCGGCCTCTGGGGGCTAGGCGCTTTATCCGGAGGGCTGTATGTAGTGGCCTTCCCCCCCCATACGACGCCGGAAGCGGCTTTTGTGTTTGCAATTCCGTTACTCGTAGCGGGGTTTTTCAAATTATCCGGACTACGGTATGCCCTGTTTGCTTGGGTTATTGGCACTGGCAGCTGGCTAACCCTTATTGCATGGCTGCGACATGTAACCGTAGGGGGGTGGATCCTCCTTTCGCTCATTTTAGGCTTATTTTTTAGTACGTGGTTTATAGCGGCCCGTCCCTACATAAAGGGATTGCTAAAAGCCAACCCCATAACACGGCTAATAGGCTTCGCCGCTTTAGCTGGACTGTGGGCGGGGCTTGAAGGCATAAGGGGCGTCATCCTCACCGGCTTCCCGTGGTTGCCCCTAGCAGCAACCCAAGTGAAACAACCCCTACTCCTCAGTATCTTGCCCTATATGGGGACCGCGGGCCTAGGGGTCTTTATCTTATTTTTTAACTTTGCCCTCCTAAGCTATGGATGGGGCCTCGCAAACCGCCGAAGCAAAGGCGGGCGCTTTATATTGTGTGCAGACCTCTACGTGGCACTCATTGGGCTAGCGGGCTTAGGGTATTTATTCCTCCAAACAAAACCGCAAGCCGACCAAGAGGAAGTCCTCTTCCGGGCAGGGATTGTGCAACCTTATACGCCCGCCACCTTAAAATGGGACCCACGCGAAGCAGGGGAGCAGCTGAGTGTACTTCAACGGCTTACGACAAGCCTAAGCACGGCCCCGATTGATGTGGTTATTTGGCCTGAAGCCGCCACCCCTATGCCGGTTAAAGGCGACAAGGCTATGCGCCACTGGGTAGAACAAACCGTGAACGACCTCAAACACCCGCTGTGGATGGGCAATATTGCTTATGATGGCATGTGCTGGGAAAATGGCTGTTTTGTCGCCACTCCCACGGAAGGATTAATGCCTGAATATTATGCGAAACGGCATTTGGTACCCTTCGGCGAATACGTACCTTTAAGAAAATTGTGGCCTTGGATTGAAAAAGTGGTCCCCCTATCTGGAGATACACGGCCGGGTACCGCTGCAGAACCCTTAACAGTAAATGTAGCGGGGCGCTCCCTTAAAATGGGCTGCCTGGTATGTTATGAAGATGTATTTGCAAACCTGGCCCGCGAAACGACCTTAGCTGGAGCGGATTTCTTTTTAGTCGTCACCAATGATGCCTGGTATGGGGAAGAAGGGGCCGCCCAGCAGCACTTTGCCCACAGCGTATTGCGCGCAGTTGAAACACGACGGCCCTTTATCCGAGTAGGAAATGGAGGACAAAGTGGATGGATCGATGCGTTTGGCCGTATACGCGAGACCTTGATGGACCCGGTGAAAGGCCCCTACTTCCGCGGAACGGGCATCCTTACAGTTACCCAAGATAAACGACTACAAGGTACACTCACTCCTTATACCCAGCGCGGAGAAGGGCTGACCTGGGCCTTCCTGGGCTTAAGCATTGGCTTTATGTTGATAACATGGAGACGTTTCAATAACCTGAATAAACCCGAGCGCTCCTAATTTCTGCCCATGAAACATATTAATATATTACTTGTTGCAACCTGGGTACTCTCTGGCGGAAGTATGCTTACAGGGGCGCCGCTAGAAATTCAACCTAGAGATTATGACAGCTTTGCCATTAATAGCCGCTTGCTTTGTGCAGAAGCCGCTCTCCGGACAGGCCTCCCCACGATTGCCGAACATTTATTTAGCCAGACACTGGATGAAATAGGATTACCAGCCGATTTAAAAGAACGTGCCATAATCGGGCTCATAGACGCCTATTTAAGTGAGCATAAGCTAGCCGATGCACGTTTGATATTAACCAACTGGGAAGCTGCTGACACCCCCCGTTATACCCTAAGAGCCGCTTGGGTTGCCTATGGACAGGCCGACTGGGACAACTTCTCCCGCTTTATTCAGCAATGCCCGATTGAGGCTTTGCCAGAAACAGAACGCTCCTGGATTCATTTAGCTCAAGGCTTAGAAGCAATGCACAAAGGCTACCCCCTGGCTGCAGAACCTTTTTTAGAAAAAGCCAAAGCCACCTGTCAAACCCCGGCACAACAAGCCTGGATAGAAGCATTGATCGATGAAAATAAACTCTTAAGTGGACCCGTAACGGAAGCCCTACTTCAAGATTTAAAGTCAAAAACACAAACCTACCGAAACCAACCTGCGGGGCCACGCTTTGCCGAAGAATATGCATTGGCCCTAGCGGCTTCAGGCTCAATAGATGCGGCTTTAAGCGTACTCGAGGATGAACTCAAACGCTTATCTGCAGCGGCTGATACGCAAGAAAGCCACCTGCTCTTCTTAATGGGGACACTAGGAAAAGGATCCGAAAAAGGAACCAACGCCTTTAAACGCTTACTAGAAAAAAAAGGCAACCCCGACCTTGGGCGTGCAGCCCTCTATGCTTTGGCTCAAAGCGAGCCCCCTGAACTCTTCGAAAAAACACTGACGCATTTAATCGAAAGATTAGAAACCCAACCGCTCCTCGGGGACTTGCTCCTCCTTCGAGCCGCTTTTTATTTATCTAAAAAACAATGGGAAAGCGCCGAAGCAGATGCAAAAAAAGCCCTCGTCCTTTCCTCCCGTTTTAAAATAACGGCCCTAGACTTACTAGCAACAGTTGCTTGGGAGCGTACCCAATACAGGACTGCAGCTGATTACTTAAGCCAATGGCGGCAAGAAGTAAATGAAGCCACCGACAGGGCTCGTTTAACAGGCTGGATGGCCGATGCGTACTTCCTCGCCAAAGACTTCCCCCAGGCAAGCCTTCTTTACCGTGAAGCCCTAGGAGCGTCTATGCCTTTTGAAAAAGGGAGACTCGCCTACCAGGCTGTCCTGTCAAACATCCAAGAAGACAAACTAACTGAGGCTATAACCCTTTTAGATACTCAGTCCCTGGACCTTCCTGAACGTTGGAAAGCAGAATGGAATTTAGCTGAAGCCTTTCGCAAAAAAAGCCAGGCCAGTCTAGCGCATGCCCGTCTAAAAGGGCTCCATAGTAAAGCTGGACTAGACCAGGCCATCGTGTACCGCTTTATGTGGCTTGAAGCGACTTTAGCCCTCGAAAGCCAATCCCCCGGAGAAGCCGCAGAAAAAGCAGGCCACCTCGTCCGCCTCTTAAAAGAAACAACCCTCAAAACCCTTTGCTCCGAAGACTTAGACCTGCTTTTAACGGAAGCCATCCTACTAGAAGGAGAGGCCTTAATGGCCATGAATGATAATGAAAGTGCGATCGCCCGCTTTCAAACTTTGAGGCAAAACTTCCCCTCAGCTTCGGCAACCCCAAGATCCTACCTCATTGAAGGACGTATGCAAGCAGCAGCTGGGCATACCGTAGAAGCTCAGCAACGGTTAATTGAACTGGCAGATGTTTACCCGCTCTGTGCTTATGCCCCGATTGCCCTTTTTGAAGCGGCTATTTTAGCAAGTAACCGCGGCATTCCCCAGGCGACTCAAG
>JANYEO010000128.1 GCA_025363025.1 Opitutia bacterium | reverse complement strand
ATAAAAACCTCGTTCAAGTACCCGAAGAAGATGGCTCGATTGTGGTCTATTCTCGTGAAAAAGCAAATGATCGTTGGACGGTTGATTTTGTTGAAAATCCGCAATTAGAAACAACCACAGATAGCTCATTTAATTGGTCTCAGGCCTATATTGAGGAAATAAAGGAAGGCAACCAGCATCGCTATATTCATCATACAGCGAGTGGCGGAGTGAAGACCTATGAAGACCGTTCCTTTTCTGTTGGGGGGGCAATGGTCACGCATCCGTATTTAAAAGAGTCTACCCATCCATCAGGGGTGCATTTAATATTTGAATACGGGGAAGCGCTTCGTATCGGTGCGGAAGCTAATCCTGCTTATGGCCGACTTATTAAGGTTCGAAATCTTTTTGGCCAATATATTGCTTTTAGTTATAATGCGATGGGCTTTGTTGAAGAGGCTAGGGCCAGTGATGGTCGAGCCGTTGTCTATGATTATGATGAGTTCGGGGATTTGGTGACAGTGACTTACCCAGATGATGCGAAAGTTGCCTATGTTTATGGACAAGATTCAGCCGGCTTATCTTTGCATTATTTGACCCAGGAGCATAAACCAGAGGGAGGAGTATTGGAAAATACTTATGATGATCGCGGCCGGGTGTTGAACCAAAAAACACAATATGGCTTTTCTAATAAGACAGAGCATAATGCTTCTTTTGAATATACGGATCTCGGTGATGGCCGTACGATGACAGTTGTTAAAGACCCTAATCATCAAGCGACTGAGTATCGCTTCTACCGTGGCAAGCTTTACCGGATAACGGACTCCATGGGGAAGACGATTAAAAATTATTGGTATATTGAATCAGGGACAGTTTTTGATGCAGATAAAGAAGTGGTTGAGCCTGCAGGGTATTCCGGAAAGCCTTTTTTGCTTTATAGGTCACAAAATAAACGTGGATTAAACCAGTGGTATAATTATCACAAGAATAACCGTGTTTCATTGATTTTAACAGCTGGGTCAAATGTTTATGGGCAAGGTGCCAATGGTATATATGAACATTTTAAGTATGAAACGCAGTGGCCTTATCGTATTACGGAGCGTTTGTTGACTGATAAAGATAGGCTGGAAAAACATAAAACTGTCTACCGTTATGAAGATACGGTTAATCAAAATCCGGTAGAAGTTTCATCTTTTTCCGATGATGTTTTGACTAAGCGGAGCGCTTTTGTTTATGGGAAAGAAGCGCATAACCAAGGCAAGTTGTTATCGGAGACGCTCTATGATGCAGAAGGTTTGGCCTTGAATCATGTAGCGTATGAGTATGATGAGTCTGGTTTATTAAAAGCCGTCCACAAAAACATTAATGTTGAGGGGGATCGTTATAGCCTCTATTATAAGTATAACCAGTTAGGCTTATGTACGGAGGAGCATTATCCATCGGGGGATCGTAAAGTATATGATTATGATGTGCAGGGGCGCTTACTGGCTTACCGATTGTTTGATAAAGCAGGGACTATTTTAGATAAGCAGATTAATTATTATTATCAAAACGGTAAGCTCAAGTGGCAACAAGGCCGGCACAGCGGGATTGATAGTCTTAAATTCCACTATTTTGATAAAGCGGGTAATCTAGCGTCGACTGTCGAGACTGAAGTTGAAATAGGGGATGACTTGGATGTTAATCGCATTGCCACAAACCACCCCTTCCGTGGGCATTTTACAATCTATGATTATGATAAGCTCGGCAATATGATAGAGCAGGTTAATCCACGCGGGATTGCTTCCCGCTTTGAGTATGATGCTTTGGCCCGCTTAACAAAAATCATAGAGTCCGACCGGGAGCAGACGTTTGAGTATGAGGCCGGGGGGATTCTTTCCAAAGAGAGGAGTAATTATGGGGGGGAAACAAAGTATACTTATACAACGCAAGGGCAGCTTTTAACCCAGACATTGGCCAGTGGTTTTGTCATCGAATATCGTTATGATGTGCTCGGGCGCGTGGTTTATTTGAAAAACCAAGAAGGTGAAATGGCCTATGTCTACGATGATAAAAGCAACCGTGTTATCACTACCATTAACGGTATTGCTACAACCGCGCAGTATGATGCTGCAGGTCGCCTTATTCGCATTGAAGACGCACAAGGAGGCATTTATACTTATAAATACAATGGCCTATGGGAGGTTACCCAAGTCATTAACCCTGAAGGCGAAATTACAAGTTATACCTATGAATACGAAAAACGGTTACGTATTTGCTACCAGCCTTCAGGGGCCCGCGAGTATATCTTCTCTGATGGATTAGGCCGTCTTATTCAAGTTTCATTGACGGATGAAGACGGGGTGATCGTTAGTACAAAACGTTATCAATACACTGAAAATGGCTACATAAC
>JANYEO010000127.1 GCA_025363025.1 Opitutia bacterium | reverse complement strand
GATCCGGATATGGTATTTGCAAAAGCTGAAGAACTCTTTGTTAAAGCCTCCCCGGACGAAATGGTAGAGCTCGGCCGTTGGCTAAATGTGCAAGGCGCGTATACTAAAACCGCCCACTGCATCCCCATGGCGGAAGCTATGAAGCGGTATGACTTATTCCTTGTTTGGGCAGATGCAATGGCCATTACCAAACAATGGGGCTTACTAGAGCAAGCCCTTGCCTCCCCCAATGTGCCGATAGACGAATTCCTCCGCCACCTCTTTTTAGCTAGGACAGCTGAGGCCCAAAAAAAAGCCAGCCTAGCTATCCACGAATGGGACCGTGCTTTTGCCGAAGCCGGCAAAAACCCTGAAAAACTATGGTTCCTCATCCGCTATGCCATTCGACTGGATCACTTTAAAGAAGCCACGAAAGGCCTTTCCATCCTGGCAACCATCCCTTCTCAGGCCCGTAATGCCTGGGAAACTTGGGTGGATACCTGCCTACTGAAAAACAATACTCAAGAATTGATTACTGTTTTAAAAAATATGGCAGAAGTATACCCACGGGATAATGCGGTCGAAAATGACCTGCGCTATACGCAGGCCCTAATTGCCCCCCTCCACGATAAAGCCTTGGCCCGTTCTCAAATTTTAGTCGCAGAGAACCCAAACGTCTTGGCTTACCGCATGACCTTGGCCCTAGCACTTCTTAGAGAAAACAACAAAACAGATGCCCTTAAACTGCTAGAGGGCTTAGATGTACCCTGGGCAGACATTAAACCGGGCTGGCGCGCTGTTTATGCGGGGATCCTCCGAGCAAATGGCCGCAATGCCTTGGCCGATTTAATGGTAAACAACCTCCCCACCGTTAAGCTTTTGCCTGAAGAAATGACATTATCTAAACAAGGGGGGTAAGACCCTCTTGTTTAAACCTAGAGTTTTTTCAATTTCAACCCACTATACTATCTATCAAGATGCGGAGATCACTTGCAGAATGCTTTGATTTTGAGGAACTTGTAGGACGGAGCGACGAGTGTACAGACAGTACTCAAGGAGGGACAACCGACCAAAAACTCAAAAGAAAAGCATTCTGCAAGTGATCTCCACTTGACAGAGGGGAAATAAGCCTTCATACAGTTCACTTCTATACTTTTATTTGTATATCTATTTTTTGAGTTTTCAAAGTCTCACATGGCCAATCTACAGTCCTCCAAGAAAAATATCCGTAAAATCGAGCGCCAAACCTTGCGTAATCGCCAGGTTATCAGCCGCTTAAAGACGCTTGCTAAACGTGTTAAAACACTCGTGAGCCAAGGCGACCAAGCTTTATTGAAGGTTGCGGCCACTGAATACGTCTCCGCACTTGATAAGGCGGCAAAACGCGACGTTATCCATGCTAACCGGGCCAGCCGTCAAAAATCAGCTGTGGCCCAGTTTGTTTTTGCTGCTTAATTTTTTGTTAGGTTAACAAAGCGTTCTAAGCCAACACAAGGCTGCTTCGATGTATTATTCGAAGCGGCCTTGTTGTTTTTAGAGACCGCCGATAGAAAACCTAAAAAAATGACTTTTTATTTTAACAAGTTATTATGCCACCGTATCTTTTAGGAGCTGAACCGATTTAATATAATTATTATGCAACGATTTCAAAACATAGGCTTTCCGCCTCCTCTTTTAGGCCCAAAGCCCATCCGCTTGGCTTTATTTAAAAAAGCGCCCGGGGCCTTTTTGCTTGAAAAACCAGCTGGCTTTTCCGGAGATATCCACCCGTGGTATAAAGATACACCCAGTATTGTTGAAGGCTTGCGTCTACAAATAACCCAGGAAAAGCCTGAACTAGCTGACATCACAGGCCCTATCGTCCGAACGGCCTTTGCGCTGGAACCAGAGGTTAGCGGAGGGATTATTTATGCGACAGAAGAAGGTGCTTCTGCAGCTATTCGGAATGCCGTAGGCTCTAGCCAGTTTACGTTCACCTTCCACTTTATTACAAAGACGGAGAAAGTGTTGGAGGCCACTTTTACCTCGGAGCTCCCCTTCTTAGCTGAAGATAAGCTAAAACGTTGCCGCGTTACCCATAAGCATGGGAAAAAAGCCTGTACTCACTTTACCCGCCTTCTAAAAGAAGGGCTCTATGAGCTATGGGAAGCCAAGACGACCTACCCGCGCTTCCACCAAATACGATTACATGCTTTTGAAGCAGGCATCCCTATTTTAGGAGAAACTTTATATGCGGAGGTGCCCCTGCTAACATTAGGGGATATTAAACGGCGCGGGGTAAAAGGGGATAAAGAGCGCCCATTATACAACCACATGGCCTTCCACCTAGCAGCCATTGAAGGCCCGTGGGACGTTGCCGCAGAGCAAGACAAAAGCCACTTTAGCATCCCCTACCCCAGTGGGCTTGAGGCGCTAAAGCGGCATTTATTTAAAGAGACCACTGCATAATGCATGATTTATGAGTTTTTGGTCAGTTGTCGCTCCTTGAGTACCGTATGTACACTCGTCACTCCGCCCTACAAATTCCTCAAAATCAAAGCATTCTGCAGTGGTCTCTTCCAGAAGATGCATTAAGTGTTTTACCCGTTAGCGATAGCTTCTGCTTTTTTATATTGATCGAGGAAACGTTGTGTAAGCCGGCTCGTGGCAATTGTTTCGGCCATAGGATCCCGTGTGGCGAGCTCTTGCTTGAGAGGGCCGGTAACAGCGGCATAATCAAGCCCTGTAAAATCTTCTAATAGCGCTTGGGCCTTATCGGCATTGGAAGTACGCCCTTCCTTCCGTGCTTTTTGAATGGCAGCCCAAGCGCAGCGGAGCTCTTCTTGCGGATCAATAAAAACGGCACGAATAAGCTTATGGAAAACTGGTAAAAGAGGCTCCGTCCAAGTAGCTTGGTAATGAAACTGGGCCATTTCCTCATAAG
>JANYEO010000112.1 GCA_025363025.1 Opitutia bacterium | reverse complement strand
TTGGCATGATGATTAATCTGTTTTCCAACATTATCATCACTGCTGCTTAACCCTTTTTCCAGCCTAAGGGTGCTGCACTTCATACTTGAATCGGCCTTTCGGGAGGGTTTTCTAGCTCTCCTTGAATAGCTTGTATCAAATCCAGGGGAGTTTGATTGGCTTTATTAGGTCTAGAAAAACAGGTTTTTATAGCGTGAGCTGAGAGACCCTGTAATAGGGTTTCTATGGTGGAGACAATGTGCGCTTGGTCCATTATTGTAATCCTTGATACTGCATGATGTAATGGCGTGTTGCCCTCCGAGTCGACCATTGTGAGGGCGATGAGTTTTTCTTCATCAGAAAGCTGATCGAGAATGGCACGCGCTGAGTCTGGTTGTATGATATAGGTTAAACTCGTATGCGTTTTTTGTGTGGGGCGGTACCCTCGACCTTTTTTCCAAGTATTTTGTAGGTACAGTAGCTCAATCATTGCGGGGGTAAAACTACTGGCTGTGATTGCGGGGTTTCCGGTTATTTTTTGATGAATGATGCCCGTTAATGCTGCACAGATTTCATATATTGATGACCGCTTTTGGGTTGTCTGAGGGTCTTCGATGAATGCTAGGATAGCTCTTTGTTCCGATTGGAGCCTTTGGGTGAGGACTTCGTAAGCCGTGGCGCCGTTTTCATTTTTTAAGGCCATCCATAAGGGGGCACCTTGCCCAATAATTAAAGTATGTTCTTCGGGTGAAAAGGGGTGTATTTTTTCTCGCCAGCTTGATCTAAAGAGTGTCCCGAATTTTGATAACTTTTGCGGATCTATGGGGGTTATGCCTGTGGCCATATTAAATATAGACCGCTTAATGTGATCATATATTAAGGCATCCAAGGATGTGTTGACGTTTGTTGTTTTAAATAGATCTTCGATAGAGAGCCATGACAGTATTTTTACGATAAGCTCGGGAGCCAATAGGGTTGTGAAATCAACACCTTCTTCAGCTTCTGCCGCTTCTTGCTTTTCTTCGCTTATGGGACTTAGCCTCAGCGGATGGTTGGGAGGCAGAATAAGGGGTTCTTCTAGTAATGGGTCGGAAATTGGGTCGGAAATTGGGTTGGGTAGCGGGCTGGGAAGCAATGAAGGGATGGAGGGGAATCTAATCTCCCAGCCACTTTCTATTATACCCTCTATTGCTCCTTGGGTATGGAGGGTTGAAGTATGAAATATACAAATAAAGAGAAAAGAAAATATGAAGGGCGTATATGATTTTTGCATGGGGTAGAGGGAGATGTCTCAATGCTAGAATTATAGGCATAAAAAAGCAAAGACACATTATCCGTGTCTTTGCTTTTTTTTATTGAGAGGAATTAACTGGGAGGCTACCTGTAGTTTGTGATGATTACTAGGCGGAGCGACTGAGTGTGCTACGGCACTCGATGAAGCGACAACAACGTAAGCACGCAAAATGCAGGTAGCCTCCCAGTTAATTTAAGCTTTGTAGATTTTGAGCAGGGCCTCAGCCATATCTGATGGGGTGATGGCGATGGAGACACCGGCCTCCCGTAGGGCTACAATTTTGGCCTCAGCGGTACCACAGCCACCGGAAACAATAGCACCTGCATGGCCCATACGGCGGCCTTCAGGAGCGGTTGCCCCGGCAATAAAGGCGGCAACTGGCTTCTTGACGTTGGCTTTGATGTAGGCTGCGGCTTCTTCTTCTGCCGAGCCGCCAATTTCCCCGATGAGGATAATGGCTTCGGTGTCGGCATCTTCGTTAAAGAGTTGTAGGGCATCAACGTGGCTTGTGCCGTTAATAGGGTCTCCCCCGATGCCGATACAGGTAGATTGGCCGACTCCACGCTTGGTGAGTTGCCAAACGGCTTCGTAAGTGAGAGTGCCAGAGCGGGATACAATACCGACTTTACCCGGACGGTGGATGTAGCCCGGCATAATGCCGATTTTACATTCGCCTGGGGTGATAATACCTGGGCAATTAGGACCGATGAGGCGGCTATTGCTTGTAGCTAAACGTTGTTTGACAAGTGCCATATCGCGAACGGGAATGCCTTCTGTGATGCAAACGATGAGGTCTATGCCGGCATCGATCGCTTCGAGGATAGAGTCTGCCGCAAAAGCGGGGGGGACGAATATCATCGTTGCATTGGCCCCTTCGTGAAGGACGGCGTCTTTAACGCTGTTGAAAACAGCTACTCCATTATCTAAAACTTGGCCTCCTTTGCCTGGGGTAACGCCGGCGACGACTTTCGTCCCGTACTCCAAGCATTGTTGTGCGTGAAAACCCCCGGCAGAGCCTGTGATACCTTGAACAACAAGGCGTGTATTTTTATTAACCAAAACACTCATGATAAAAATCCTACTAAAAATTAAGCGAGGGTGAGTTGAACA
>JANYEO010000086.1 GCA_025363025.1 Opitutia bacterium | reverse complement strand
GGGGCCTGTTGCATTAGCGCAGCACGAGCTCTTTATGGTGACGGTATGGGTGACGCTTTTTATTTTTATTGTTGTTGGAGGGACGCTTCTTTGGGCGGTTTTTTATTTTAGAGAGCGTGAAGTGGATAAAGATAAGCCGATGCCGCCTCAAGGGCATGGGAATCCTTTGGTGGAGGTTGGGCTGATTGGGGTTTCGATTTTGCTTTTGGTGATTATTGGCATCCCTACTTTGCGTGCGGTATGGTATATGGATGAATTGCCTGATGACCCTCAATCGCTCTTGGGGGCGTGGTATAAGGGGCCGCTTTCTGAAAAAGCGGATGAAGAAGTTTTGACAATCAACGTCATGGGTTATCAATGGTGGTGGGCCTTTGAGTATCCGCAGCTGGGTATTGTAACAGCCAATGAATTTACAATTCCGATTGGCAAAACTGTTAAGTTAAATTTAAAATCCGTAGACGTGATCCACTCTTTTTGGCTACCTAAGCTAGCGGGGAAGGTAGACTTGATACCTGGGCGGGCGAATTGGATGTGGATTCGTGGAGATGAGTTAGGTTATTACTATGGGCAGTGTGCAGAGTTTTGTGGATCGGCCCATGCTTATATGTCTTTTAGGGCAGAGGTAGTTTCTCCTGAAGCCTTTCAGGCGTGGGTGAAGCATCAACAAGAAGATGCTAGAGATCCAGTAGATCCAAAAGCGCTTGAAGGCATGCAGCTTTTTACGGATAGAACGTGTGTGCTTTGTCACAAAATCCAAGGCAATACCCATGCACAGGGCGTGAAAGGGCCTAATTTGACGCATGTAGCTACACGCAAGACATTGGCCGCGGGCATTCTTGATAATCGCATTGATGAAGGCCCTATTTCACCTGAGAAGCAGCGAGAAAACCTTTTTAACTGGGTTCATAACTCCGACCATTTAAAGCCGGGTAATTTAATGTTTCATGACCCGATGGGAGGATTAAAGTCTATTTCTCTCACACAAGACGATATTGATAAGATTGTAGCTTATCTTCAAACCCTTCAATAAAGTTATTTTTATGGCCACGGATTATCACGAGGCGGTTGCCTGTAAATCACAATTGCCGCACATTAAGAGTGCGTTAGGTTTAACCCGCCCGGACTATACAACTGGAATCGCGGATTGGTTAACGACGGTTGATCATAAGAAAATTGGCATGCTGTACGCGGCCTGTGCGCTTTTCTTTTTCTTAGTGGGGGGCATTGAGGCTTTAGTTATTCGGCTGCAGCTGATTATTCCCAACAATCATTTAATATCTGCCCAGTTGTATAACCAGCTTTTTACAATGCACGGGACGACGATGATTTTCCTCGGAGTCATGCCGCTTTCGGCTGCATTTTTTAATTATATTATGCCGCTTCAGATTGGAGCCCGGGATGTGGCTTTCCCGCGTTTAAATGCTTTTAGTTTTTGGGTATTTTTGGCTGGGGCGCTTGTATTGAATTTAAGCTGGTTCTTTCAATTAGCGGAAACATTTGGCTGGTTTATCCCGGTTGACGGGAAGACAGATATTGTGCCGGCTGTTGGTTGGTTTGCTTATTCGCCCTTAACGAGTGTTCAGTTTAGTGGAGTGGGGACCGATTTTTGGCTTTTAGGTATACAAATTTTGGGTGTGGCGTCGTTGGCGGCTTCGTTTAATTTTATTGTTACGATTATTAATATGCGGGCCCCGGGGTTGACCATGATGCGGTTGCCTCTTTTTACCTGGATGACGTTGGTTACCGGGGTGCTCATTATTTTTGCTTTTCCGGCTATCACGATTGCTTTGCTGGAGCTCATGTTTGACCGGTTTTTTGAAACTAATTTCTTCCATGTTGAAAAAGGAGGGCAGCCTATTTTATGGCAGCACTTATTCTGGATTTTTGGCCACCCTGAAGTTTATATTTTGATTTTGCCGGGCATGGGGATTATTTCGGAGATCATCCCGACGGCTTCACGCAAGCCGTTGTATGGGTACCCGCTCATCGTTTTTTCAGGAGCGGTCATTGGTTTTATGGGCTTTACTGTGTGGAGCCATCATATGTTTACGACAGGCCTCGGAAAGGTGGCAACGGCGGCTTTTTCCCTGTTAACCATGGGGATTGCGGTGCCAACGGGGGTTAAAATTTTAAATTGGATTGGAACACTATGGGGGGGGCGTATTCGTTTCAGTGTGCCTATGGTTTTTTCCCTCGGTTTTATCTGGATGTTTATGCTCGGAGGGATGAGTGGCATTATGCACTCAGCAGCACCTGCGGATGCACAGCAGCAGGATAGTTATTTTGTGGTGGCGCATTTTCACTATGTGCTGGTGGGAGGGCTTCTTTTATCCTTACTCGCGGGGATTTATTATTGGGTGCCTAAAGTATTTGGCCGGATGATGAATCAAAAATTGGGTTATTGGGTGGCTGGAATGGTGATTGTGGGCTTTAATGTAACGTTTTTCCCTATGCATTACCTTGGGCTTGCGGGGATGCCGCGGCGTACACATACGTATTGGTCCGGCTTTGGCTGGGAGTTATGGAATCCAGTGGCGACAGTGGGGGCCTTTGTTTTAGGAATCGGGATTCTCCTTTGTTTTATCGATGTGGTGCGTACCGTCATTAAGGGTAAGCCTTGCGGGAGCGACCCTTGGGATGCACGGACCTTAGAATGGTCCCTTCCTTCGCCTGTGCCGGCTTATAATTTTGCGGCGATGCCGGTTGTTCAAGGCCGCGATGCTTGGTGGCTTCATAAGCATGAGGCAGGAGAAGAGGCTCGTTTAACGTATGAACCGATCGACCCACATGGTATCCATATGCCGAGCCAGTCTTGGTGGCCGCCTTTTGGAGGCCTTGGGTTTTTAGTTTTCGGGATCTCTATGTGTATGCATGGAGCCGGGGTTGTATTTGCCGGCTATGGGGTAATTGTAGGGCTTAGCATAGTAGTATTTACGATTCTTTGCTGGGCACTGGAGGGGCCGGGGGGCTATTACATTAAGCCTGCGGCTCTACACGCAGAAGCGGGAGCTATGGGTGAGACTCAATCATCATCCGAGTTTAAGGGTTAACCTGTGTCTTTATTTAAAATGGAAACGACTGCTAGCCTTTCATTACCTGAGCCAGCTCATGCACATGCCCATACCAGTAGTGGTATCGAGAATAAAAAGCTCATTATGTGGCTTTTTCTTGCCTCGGACTGCATGTTTTTTGGCACGCTCATTACGACGCACTTAATTTACCGGAAACTTTATCCGTCAGGTGCAACTGAAGAGGGAATATTAAACATTACGCAGACCTTTAATATAGAGCTGACGTCTTTTAGTACTTTCATCTTGTTGATGAGTTCTTTTTTGATGGCAATTGCGGTATCAGCCATGCACAAAGGCGAATTAAAGAGTTTTCGTCGGAACGTCTTGGGGGTCATTTTCTTTGGCTTTATTTTTTTAGGATGCCAGGTTTTTGAGTTTACTGAGTTTGTTCATGGGAACCCTGAACTGGGTGTGCCACCGATGACATTGAGTAATAGTGTCTTTGGTTCAACTTTTTTTGTATTAACGGGAACACATGGAACACACGTAGCGATTGGCGTGCTGTGGCTGATAGGCCTCTTTTTTTATTCCTTCAGCGGTCGGATGACACGTGATAGTGCTTTAGATGTCGAGATATGTGGTCTATATTGGCATTTTGTTGATATTGTTTGGATTATTATTTTTACCGTCGTTTACTTGGTTGAATACCTCTAGCCCTGTTTTTTATGCATGCGCATTCGTTGAAACACATTAAGGCCGTTGAAAATCGTCGTTATCACACGTTTTTTAATTTGGCTATTTTCCTTGCGGCGCTCACCGGGATAGAGATTGTTGCTATTTTTCTCCCATTTATGCGGCCAGCTTTGTTGGTGTTATTGGTAGGGTGTTCGATCATTAAATTTTTTGGGGTTATTATGTGGTTTATGCACCTCATTTATGATCGGCCTTTGCTCCTTTGGGTGTTTATCACGGGTCTTGCGATTGCAATTGGAACTGTCTTGGCTTTGATGGAGCTTTTTGTTCAAAGCGACGTCGATGTTACGGCCCATGCGATGATGGAGGGTATGCGAATTGAGCCCAAGGCTTGGGTTTAATGTCTCGCCATAAATTGAGGTTTTCAAATTAGCTTAAATACCTTTTATGCCCTTTCCCTTGCATTGGCACACGGAACCGCTTCTCTTGGGGGGGCTTTTAAGTTTAGGTTGGCTATATGCTTTGATGATGGGGCCCTATCGAGCGGTATGGGCATCTGATAGCAATTTCCCTTATAAGTCAGCTGGTTCTTTTTTTACATGCCTGGGGCTCGCGTATTTAGCTGTTGGCTCCCCTTTGGATCAAATAGGAGAGGACTTTTTGTTTAGTGTGCATATGGTGCAGCATTTGTTGATAGCTATCCCTATTCCGCTGCTATTGATGCGGGGGATGCCTACTGCATTTATTGATAACTTGCTGGATTATAGGTTGGTGCGAGTAACGTTTCGTTTTTTAATGCATCCGGCAACTGCAGGGCTTTGTTTTACCCTGACTTATACTTTATGGCATATGCCTAATTTATATGAATGGGCGCTTGCGGATAAACGGGTGCATATTGTGGAGCATTTGATGATGTTTTTGGTGGCTTTTCAAATGTGGTGGCCCCTGGCGAGCCCCTCGCACACATTACCCAAGGCGGTGCCCCCGGTTCAGCTTTTATATATTATTTTGCTGATGATTGGGCAATTTCCTGTTTTTGGTCTTTTAACGCTTTCGGATGAATGTTTGTATGCTACTTATACGTTAGCGCCGCACATTGTGTCCTGGAGCCCGTGGCAGGACCAAGTGTTGGGGGGCGTTATTATGAATGGGGTGAGTATGGCTGCTTATTTTAGTTTTTTTGCCTATGCTTTTTATGTTTGGTATCAAGCAGAAGAAGGAATTGGAAAAAAGAAAATAGTGATTGCGCTATAATATATTATGCATTGGGAGCTTATTTGGGTAATGGTTTTGCTAGTGGGGACGTTGACGGCTTTTATTTTAGAAAAATGGCCAACGGACTTAACGGCTATTGGATTATATTCTATTTTAGTGGCGACAGCTTTGTGCGTAAAATCCGTCTATTGGCCGACGTTGACAGAACTGACTCAAGTATTTGCAAGCCCGGCGCCCCTTACGATTGCGGCGATGTTTGTTTTGAGTGCAGCTCTGGAGCGTTGTGGAGTTATTGAAGTGTTAGCTGATTTTTTAGGGAGAGCCAGTACGTTGCCGTATAAAGTTTTTTTGGCTATTTTTGTCGGAGGGGTGACCTTGATTTCGGCTTTTGTGAATAATACGGTGGTGGTTGTAGTATTGATGCCGGTGGTTTTGGGGTTGGCTAGGCGGTCGGGCAGGCCGGCGTCGAAGTTTTTGATTCCCCTTTCGTATGCTTCTATTTTTGGGGGGTGTTGTACTTTAATTGGAACGAGTACGAATATTTTAGCCAGCGAAGTGCTTCAGTCTGCGGATTATCCGGCCTTGGCGATGTTTGAGCTTTCGTGGGTTGGGGTTCCGGCATTTCTGTTTGCATGGGTTTATTTGACTTTGTTTGCGGA
>JANYEO010000084.1 GCA_025363025.1 Opitutia bacterium | reverse complement strand
GTTTAATTATTGAATCGGAAGGACCGGATTTGGCTTTGGGTGAAATTTGTGAGATACGGTCTGTTAAAAATGAAACGCTGGGTATGGCTGAAGTAGTGGGCTTCCGCGAGAACCGTGTACTGCTTATACCGCTTGAAGATATTTACCCGCTTAGCCCTGGGTGCCGGGTAGCGGCTTCTTCTAGGTCTGCAGGGATACCTGTCGGAGACGCGTTGATTGGACGTGTTTTGGATGGGCTAGGTCGGCCTATTGATGATAAAGGACCTATTTCTGCTTCCCGGGATAGCCGCTTGCATGCATCAGCGCCTAACCCCCTAAAGCGGCAGCGTGTAACGGAAACGTTGCAAACGGGCATACGTGCAATAGATGCCTTTACCCCATTGGGATTGGGGCAGCGGGTAGGGATTTTTGCCGGTAGTGGGGTAGGGAAATCAACTTTGCTTGGCATGTTAGCACGGGGAGCTAGTTCTGACGTTAATGTGATTGCACTTGTAGGGGAGCGGGGACGTGAGCTACGAGACTTTATCGAGGGGGATTTGGGTGAGGCTGGGTTATCAAAAACCGTAGTCGTTGTGTCTACCTCAGACCAACCAGCGCCGTTGCGTTTACGAGCGGCACTTATGGCCACGGCTATAGCTGAACATTTTAGAGAAAAAGGGAAAAATGTGTTGTTTATGATGGATTCGCTCACGCGTTTGGCTATGGCCCAACGTGAGATCGGGCTAGCTGTTGGAGAGCCTCCAACCTCTCGCGGTTATACGCCTTCTGTCTTTTCTTTGTTACCTCGGCTGGTTGAAAGAACGGGTATGGGCGAAAAAGGCTCTATTACGGCATTATATACGGTACTTGTTGAAGGCGATGATATGAATGAGCCCGTTGCAGATGCGGTACGGGGTATTGTTGATGGGCATATTGTGCTTTCTCGTAGTTTGGCCACGGCTAATCATTACCCGGCAATTGATGTTTTAGAAAGTTTGAGTCGTTTAACGGGTGTCTTATTAACGGAAGAAGAAACCGAGTCTGTTTCTAAAGCCCGTGACCTTTTGGCCGTTTACCGGCAAAGTGAAGATTTGATCCAGGTCGGGGCTTATGTTCCTAAGACGAATCCTAAAATTGATTTAGCGATTGAACGGTATGAGCCTTTGATGCGCTTTCTTAAACAAACACGCCTTGAGCATATGGAGCGTTCTGAAAGTTTTAAAACCCTTAAAGCGATTTTAAAATGAAAGCTTTTAAGTTTAGACTAGAAGCTTTTTTGAGGCTAAAGGAAGAAATAGAAAAGCAAAAAGTAATGCTGCATGCGCAAGCTTTGAGGATAAAACAAGAAGCAAAAGAAAAGGTTGAAAATATAGAGCTTCAAATTCGCCAGACTGAAGCGGCGTGGGCTATTAGGCAGCAAAAAGGATCAATTGAAGCCCTTGATATACAGCGAGAACAAGTCTATCAAGCAGCCCTTCGAGGCGAGTTGAATGAAGCGATACAGTGCTATGATTTTGCTGAAGTGCAAGCACAAGAAAATTGTGCCGTACTCGTAAAAGCCCGTCAGGAAAGAGAAATTTTGGAAGCTTTGAAAAAAAACCAAAAAACCACCTATAAACAAGAGGCAATGCGCCGAGAAGAGAAGGCTATCGAAGACCTCATCCAGGCCCGTTGGCATAATACTATTAACGTATGAAAATCATACAATCATTTTGGGGAATTGCCTTTATTGGGCTTTTTATGAATGCAGCCGTTGTGGCCGCGTTAATGTTTCAGTTTTATGGGAAGGTAACCCGTTTGAATGTAGCCCCTGAGGTTACCCAAGTTGCAGAAGCCCAGGAAATGGGGCCTGCTTGGATTTTTAGATCCGGCGAGATTGAAGCGTTAGCCCGGAACTTGCGCGATGAGAAGGCGAGACTTGCCTCCCGGCGTGCGGAGATTGCAGAAGCCCAGGCACGTGCTCAGTCAGAAGCGGATGAATTGAAACGCTTGCGCCAAGATATTGAGTCTTATAAAGCGGAACTTGAGACAGCTCGCCAGAGTGTGGAAAAAGCGAAAGAAGCCCTTTCGTCTCAATTGGTCGAGGTGCAGCAAAATGAAGTTAAGAACTTAAAATCACTTTCTGGTGCTTATACCAATTTAACCCCTGGGGCCGCTGTTTTAGTTTTTAAAGAAATGGACGATAACCTTGCTGTGAAGATCTTATCGCAGATGAAACCTGAAACAGTTGCAGCCATTTTTGAAGAAATGTCCCGCACGCCTGATGTAAGCCATGGGAAAGACGGGAAGACCTTGGCTAAGCGTGTTGCAGACTTATCTGAAAAATTGCGCTTATTGCAACAGCCTAAACCCAAAACGCCTTAATATACGCATATGACTTTACCTTTACTTAAATTAGAACGAGCCCCTGTTGCTACACCTGATCGCAGTGTTATGCTGACCGCAGGTAGTGATAGGGGTGCCCCTTCTGTAGCGTTTGATCAATTACTCGGGGGGGCTTTAGTCAGCCCTAATGAGTCGATGAGTGCACCTTCGTTATCGATAGCTAATGGGCCCGATATTCAGGTAGCTGAAAAGGATGAAAATATTTTATCCCATAATCCTCGTAGCCTTGTTGTTTCAAAGGGCGTAGATGAGGAGCAAGTGGTTATGAGCGAACCGATCCAGGCTATTGATATAACGGGAGGGAATGATAAGCGCGTGATGGCGGATGAAGCCCTTTCTTTAGTTGAGGCAGATGGTTTATTGAGTGAAGAAGAGCCGATAGAGCTTAATCAAAAAGGAAAGCTTTCTTTGGCTTCTAAAAACCCTAGTGTTTCTCCTGTTTTTTTTAATCAAGCACAGCGTCCTCGTCTTGAAGGTATGGGTGTGGCGGTTGAAATGAATTTATATAAAGAGAGTATAGGGCCCCTGGAAAATTGCACTCCATTTGCTTCATTAACGGGAGTTGAAGGTGCGTTTGTGCAATCTTCTGTAGCAAATTCAGCCATGGATGAGGCGTCTATTTTGAATCAACTTTCTATTGATAGTGAAAATAAAGAGGGGATTGAATCAGTCATACTAGAGGATGAAATTGAAGAAGACTTTCATGAAATAGATAACCTTTCTGCTGTGACATTAAAGCGTGCAGACACGACACATACTGTGGATCAATCGAATGCTTTAAGTGCCCATATGCAAAGCCATAATGAGCCTCAAGTAGTAGATGCTAAAAAGGCTTTAGGCCTGAACACAGCAGAGTCGATATTAGGTAATCAGGTTTTAGAAGAAGTTGGCACAGTAGCTGCTATGAGTATGTCTATGAATGATGCATTAATACAAAATAAGGAACAGGGAGATGAAGCCGTATCCTTTAGTGTAGATTCCGCTGACTCCGCTGAAGCGACATCTGTATCAACGCATGCGGTTTTGTCTTCAAGCGCTGTCAGTCGTGAAAGCGTAGGGCCCTTTTTTGAAGAGCCTTTGCCTGTGTTTGCACCTACTGCGAATGCGTCTGTGATGCCACCTGTTGCTATGGATAATGGAATGCCACCTGCAGCTATTACTCAAACGGGGGCAACGCCTTTTCATACGTCAGAAGCATTGAAGGAGCTTAAGCCTACTGTCTTGCAGCATTTAGCTTATTTAGAAGCGCATAGGCCTGCAACGGTTGCTATTGATATTAAGCTTGGTAACGGGGCATCGGTTGAGTTGACGCTTAAGTTAACGCAGTCTGGCAAGCTACAAGTCAATTTTGGCAGCGAAGCCTCTGCTTATAAAGCAGCTTTGCAAGAAGGGTGGCGGGGGCTTTCGACGACGATAGAAGAACGCGGCTGGGTCTTGGATGGCCCGCATTTCGAAGGTATGCGTGCGAGTCAGGCTGTAGCGTCTGCAACAGGTGAGCAGGGGACATCTTTAGGGGGGCGTAAAGCTAACCAAACACAAGCATTTGCTTATGCAGTGCATACGAGCCCGCTTGAGCGGCAGCCAGGGGCTAAGCCAGTGGCTCGTCTTAAGTTTAGTGCTTTATCAGAAGCGTTATCGGGGCAATTTGCTTAAACCCTTTTTAATATTTATCATGGCTATTTCTTTAATATCTCCTCAGGAGGCCTCTGCACAGGCTGATCATTTGACAAACTTTCAAGTGGCGCAGAAAAAAGCTAAGGCGGATGCCGGCAAAATAGATTTTCAGGGCTTTTTGAAGATACTTACGACTAAGCTTACGCATCAAGATCCTTTAAGCGGAAATGGAGAGCCGATGGACGTGATGAAGGATATGGCTCAAATGATGTCTGTTCAACATGCCAGCGAGCTGGCGACTACGAGCAAAGAGATTCTTAACGAAATGAAGTCGTTAAAAGCCGATCAGACGCGTTTAAGCACGGGTGGTAATACGACTGATATCGCGATTTTAAAGAAGCTAGAAAGTATAGATGCGAAGCTATCCTCTTTAAACGGCGGTGAAAGCAATGCGGCCGCCGCCACTGTCACTACTTTAGATGCCAATTTGAAACGGGTAACGCCTGCTTTAAATGCTTTAGACCGTTTTATGGGTCTTTAGATTATTTTTTAATTCATTCTTTGTATAACCCTTAATCAAGGAGACTCAAATGTCAGTACGTTTACTTAATACCGGTGTCAGTGCTTTAAATGCCAATGCAACGGGCTTAGAAGTGGTTGGACACAATATTACCAATTCCCTTTCAACGGCCTTTAAATCTTCAGAAGCCAAGTATGCAACCCGTTTTTATGATGTGATGACAAGTGCCTTGCCTTCGACTGCCACTGCATCTGGCCGTTTGCCGACGAGTGTGGGGTTGGGGACTTCCATTACGGCAACAGTGATGAATTTTAAGCAGGGCAGCATTGTTGAAACTGGAAAACCTCTGGATGCGGCTATTGATGGGGGAGGGATGTTTAAGGTGCGCGATGTTACCAATGGTAGTTTTTTTGCAACACGGGCCGGAGAGTTTTCTTTGGATAATGGCTATTTAGCGACGAATGACCTTAAGCACATTCAAGGTTTAACTGGCGCGGATTTTAAATTTACGGTTACTAAATCTTCGGGGCAATATGAATGGTCGATCGCTCAGTCGGTTCCGTTATCAGCAGCTCCTGGTGATATAAAGGTGATTCCGACGGCTACTACGGTTGCTAATAATCATATTGATAATCAATCGGGCGACTCAGATGCGGATGTTGAGGCTGTTGCACCTAGCTATAAGAGTGCTGAAATTAAAGAAACGGGCGATATTCTTGTGACTTTTAATAATGGAGCCCAATATGTGGTTGGTCAAATATTGCTCCTTAACGTTAATAATCCTGCAGCTTTAACCCCGGATAAAAATGGGCTTTATCAGTATAATGATTCTGATATCTCTACTCCATTTACTGCTGTAGGGAGTACGTCCGGTAAAAATGGGCTTGGAAAGATTTTATCGAGTAAGTTAGAGTCCTCGAATGTTGATTTAACGGAAGAATTTGCAAATTTGATTAAGACGCAGCGGGCCTTCCAAGCCAGTGCTCGTATTGTAGATACGGCAAGCCAACTGTTAAGCACAGTTGTAAATTTAGGGGCTTAATGGAGCTTAATGATATTGTTTGACTAAGAATTTTTTATACTATGGCAACTGAAACTGAAGCCCCTCCTACAGATGCAAAAGCGCCCGCCCCCGCAGGGGAAGTGAAGGCTGACGCTAAAGTGGCCAACCCGTGGATACCCGTTGCGGTGGTTGCCTTGCTTTGTCCGCTTTTGAGCTTTGCCGTCATTCAATTCCTTATTCTTCCCAAAATGGAAAAAACATTGGAAGAGGTGGCGACTCGTATTGAAGTTGCCCAAGCGGGCAGTGGGGAAGAAAGTGCGCATGGAGCGCCGCATAAAGCAGAAAAACCAGCTCATGCTAAAGAAGCTAAAAAAGAGGAGAAAGGGGGAGGGCATGGTGAGAAAAAGAAAGAAGGCGAAGGTGGGGGCGGTTCTTCAGGCACGAGCCATGAATTTAAAGGCATTATTGCGAATATTTCCGGTGCACTCCAAAGCCGTTATATTAAGGTAAGCTTCACGGTTTCAGGAGATGATCCTGCTTTAGCAGAGGAAGTTGTGGCTAATCAGGCAAAAATGGTAGATGCGACCTTAGGCATTCTTTCTGCATTAACCCTGAACGATTTGGAGCAGCCGGGAATCAAAAATATTGTTAGGAGTGATTTGCTTGGGGCCTATGAAGCGATTTTGCATACGCGCTTAGTTAAAGAGCTTTATTTTTCAGAGTTTGTGATTCAGTAAAGAAGGAGTTCATCGAACCTTGAAGTCTTGTCTTGCTGCTTCAGGAAATTTGAACTTTGATCTGAATCTTATATTCCCCTAAGGCTTTAGTATTTTTTAATAAACCCCGCTATGGATGTTTCTGCCGATGCCATTCTCAATCAAGAGGATATCGATTCGCTTCTGCGTTCGGGGGCGGCGTTGGCAAATGGCCCGATCATTCGTTATAATGGGGAACGGGTAACGGAGGGGGAGTCTATTCGGGTTTCTGCCTATGATTTTACGGATCCCGTTTACCTGGATGAGCGTATGTTGGCTCGTTTAACCGAGCGTGCAGATAGTTTTATTAAATCTTTGGCGGCCAGGCTTTCGGTTTTTCTTAAATTAGATGCGCGCATAAAGCTAGGGGAAATTCGGACGACGCCTTATCAGCTGGTGGTTGAAACTTTTACGTCTCCTACGTTTATTTCTATTTTTCGGTTAGATCCTTTGCCGGGGGTGGGTTTGCTTAACTTTCCTCCACGTATGGCTATGGCTATTGTAGACCGCATGCTCGGAGGCCAAGGGGTTGCGCCTACGGAAGGGCGTTTGTTGACTGAAATAGAGCGGGTGTTAATTGAAGATATTGTTGACCTTATACTGGAAGAATGGGTGCGCCCTTGGTCTTCCTTGGCAACGCTTGAGCCTTGTCGTATTGGATCAGAGACGGTCGGGGTCTTTCTACAAACTTCACCGCCTAAAGATGTAATGCTGGGTATTTCCATCGAGGTTACTATTTTAGATTGTGTGGAGGTGCTGCAGCTAGCTTTGCCCTATTCGCTCTTTGAGCCTGTTTTATATAAAATGGAGGCTTCGGCTCGGCGATTTGCTGAGGAAGCCGTAGTAGGCTTGCATCATACGTTTAACAAAGAATTGTGTTCCCAGCTGGATATACCGCTTGTGGCCGAGTGGAAGGCTTTTTCTTTGTCTGTTGGGGATCTTTTGCGGCTTCGTCCGGGGGATGTTTTAGAGCTTCCTCAGGATATTTTAACGAAGACGCGCATTTTATTTTCGGGGGAGCCTCGCTTTCAAGGTGAAGTTGGGGTGGACAATGGGCGCGTTGCGGTTCGTTTGTCCAAAATTATTGAAAAGCCTTAGTGAGACCGATGAATAATACCTTTCTTTTGAATTTTTGGTCGGTTGTCGTTCCTCGAGTACTGTATGTACACTCGTCACTCCGTCCTACAAATTTCTCAAAATCAAGGCATTTTGGAATCGGCCTCTAAATCTTCCCTATTTTTTTAAAAAGCTATTCTGCAGCGATCTTTTATTTATTACCCATGGATACTTCGATTGAAACACGTAATTTAGGCCTGATTATGGATGTCCAGGTAGAGCTGGCTGTTCAATTAGGCACGAGCAAAATCCCCATGCGGGAGTTGTTAGAGTTAACGACCGGTATGGTCTTACAGCTAGATCAATATGCGAAGGATCCGGTAAAGCTCTTTGTTAATGGTAATTTAGCTGCATTTGGTGAAGTAGTGGTTGTCGAAGATCATTTTGGGATTAAGATTACCGAACTGACCAATTCTGAAAAATCTGATTAAGGCCTTACATGTATTTTCGGTTATCTTCCCTTATTAGTTTAATAAGCTGCTTCTGTGTTTTTGGGCTGAGTGCGTTTGCCACTTCGGATATAGCTGAGCCTGCGCTTGCAGTGCCTCCGGGGGTTGCAGTCTCTTCTGTTATTTGGGTATATGGGGTTTTAATTCTTTTGGCAGGGCTTACCGCTTATGCTTTGTGGCGGAAGGGGAGTTTTCGTTTGAGTGGTACGGGTGAGTCTTATTTGAAAATTAGAGAAAACCGTGTCATTGGCCCCAAGCAATGCCTGCTTGTGGTTGAATATGAAGGGGAAAAGATGCTTTTGGGAGTGAGCCCGGGGATCATTCAGCACCTTTGCTTTTTAGATACCGGGGGATTGAATGCATCAGGGGTAAAGTATACTACAAGCCCGGCGCCTGATTTTGAAAGCTTGCTTCAAGTAGACGGCGTGAAAGAATCCCTTATGCGATCAGGGAAAACCCGTAAGCAAAAGGCGAGGTCTTAATTATTTATTGGTATTTTATATGGCAAATTACCCCTTGTCTTTTATCCGTAGGCTCTTGCCTTATCTCGGGTATTTTTTACTTTTTACCTGGGGCAGTTGTGCCTGGGGAAATACAGCTCCAGTAACGTTTAAACTCGATTTGGGTGGGGCTGAAGCAGGGGATTTGAATGTCGCGATACAGTTGCTCTTAGTCATGACCTGCCTGACTTTGGCCCCGGCCATGGTTATGTTGATGACGAGCTTTACGCGAATTGTGATTGTGCTCGGCTTTGTTCGAAGTGCCCTTGGGGTTCAGCAAGCGCCTTCTAATCAGATTATCATTGGGTTATCTTTGTTTTTAACTGTTTTTTTGATGGGGCCTATATGGGAGCGGATTTATGACAATGCGGCCGTGCCTTATATGGAGAAGAAGATGCCTTCGGTTCAGGCTCTCAATATTGCCGGGGAGGAGATGAAGGGCTTTATGCTTAAGCAAACGCGGCCCACGGATATTGACTTTTTTTTAGGACTTGCTGGGATGGGGCGTACAACAGTTGAGGGATTGCCGATTCGGGTTGTCATCCCGTCTTTTATTTTAAGTGAGCTACGAACAGCCTTTCAGATGGGGTTTTTGATCTTTATTCCCTTTATCGTTATCGATTTCTTAGTTGCCTCTATTTTAATGGCGATGGGGATGATGATGATGCCCCCGGTTGTATTATCATTACCCTTTAAGCTTTTATTATTTGTACTGGTGGATGGCTGGACTTTGGTTGTGCGATCCCTGGTCGAAAGCTTCCGTTTGTAGAGATGAGACCGCTGCATAATAGCTTTTTTAAATAAAATACAGAGAATTTCAATTTTTGAACTTTCGAGATTATGAAGAGACCGCTTGCAGAATGCTTTGATTTTGAGGAATTTGTAGGACGAAGTGACGAGTGTACATACAGTACTCGAGGAGCGACAACCGACCAAAAACTCATAAAGCATGCATTATGCAATTGGTCTCAGATTTTCATCATTTACCCATGACTATCGAGCTTGCAGTTGATTTTTTTAGGCAGTTGATTTTGACATCTCTGCTTCTGGTGGCTCCTACGCTTTTGACGACTATTGGAGTGGGGCTTGTCGTGAGTTTGATCCAATCGGTAACTAGTATTCAGGAGCAAACGCTGACGTTTGTGCCAAAATTGCTCGCTGTTGCGGCGGTGCTTTTGGTGACCTCTCACTGGATGGTGCGCACTCTTATGGAGTTTTGCACCACGTTTATACAGCGGATCCCGGATATGGCGCCCTGACCGATGCAGAATGCATTTCTTTTGAATTTTTGTTCGGTTGTCATTCCCCCTGTACTGTCTGTACACTCGTCACTCCGTCCTACAAATTCTTCAAAATCAAAGCATTCTGCAAGCGGTCTCTTCATAATCTAAAAAGTTTAAAAATTGAAATCTTCCGTGTTTTGTTGATAAAAACTGACTATCCCTGTGATTTTTACCCTTGATGAGTTATTAGCCTTTTTTTTCGTATTTATCCGTGGAGGTGTCCTGGTTATGGGCATTCCTGTCTTTGCGGGGCGGGTAGTTCCTATCAGGCTTCGTATTGGTTTATCAGCCTTGATTGCTTATTTAATGGCTGATTTTGTACCACTGGCCCCGATTCAGCCTCATGTTTTAGGACTTGTTATCGGAGCGATTGGGGAAATTTTGTGTGGTTTTTTGCTAGTTCTAGGGGTGCGTATTCTTTTTTATGCTATAGAAATGGCGGGGCAGTTAATTGCGGGTGAAATTGGATTTGCGATGAGTGCGAGTTTTAACCCATCGACCGAGTCGTCTTCAACGAGTGTAAGTCAGTCGCTCTTTTATTTTACGATTGTACTCTTTTTTTTGACAGGGGCCCCTTTATCTACGCTTAACGCATTTGTGCAGAGTTTCCAGTTTGTGCCCGCTGGGGGAAGTTTTTTAGCCCATTTTGAGCCTTTTGCATTGGTGAAAGCTTCTGCAGGTCTTTTTTCTACAGGAGTTCAAATGGCGGCTCCTATTTTAGCTATTAATTTTTTAGTCAATATTGTATTTGCCGTTCTAGGGAAGGCGGTTCCCCGGATGAATGTTTTTATCACCAGTTTTTCTGTACGGATTGCTGCGGGGTTGATGGTTTTTTTGGCAACGGTGGGGCTTTTGGCACACACGATTTGCGAAGAGTCTCGCGGAGCAGCAGAACAAGCGCTGAGTTTATTTACCCATTAATTCGCATTTATGGCTGAAGAAAACGATCAAGAGTCAAAGACAGAAGAACCTACAGAGCGTCGCATGGAGGATGCTTTTGAGGAGGGGCAGTTTGCTAATGCGCCAGAAATTAGTGTAGTGGCGGTATTGACGGCTGCTTATGGGGCTTTTTTAACTTTTGGCAAAACCTTGGCCATGGGCTTGGCGGAAGCGGCTACTTCTATATTTTCAAACTTAGCGAATTGGGAGATTAATGAGGCCAGTACTTCTTCTGCCTTGGCAGAGGGGATGACGATCGCGATAGGGGCAATTGCCCCTATTATAATAGCCTGCTTTTTTGCTGCAATTGCCGCGGGGGGGATGCAGACGAATTTTCAATTAACGCCTAAAGTTTTGCAGATTAAGTTTTCTAGGCTAGACCCCATTGCCGGGTTTAAGCGGCTTTGTAGTGTGGCTTCGTTGATTCGCTTCGGGATAGATTTACTTAAATTTATCGTTATTGGGTTCGTTTTGTACAGTTTTATAATGTCAGTAATGGATGACCCCATATTTCATTTTCGCTTGCCGGTAACTTATTTGGGAGAGTTTGTTTTTAATACATCAATTGCACTTCTGGGGCGTTTAATTGCCGTTTTGGGGATTGTGGCCACTTTAAGCTATTTTTATCAAAAGCGAAAATTAATGCAGGATTTAAAGATGACGCTTCAGGATGTGAAGGATGAGCGCAAGCGGTTGGAAATGAGCCCTCAAATAAAATCTGCCCGGCGGCAGATGGCCCGTAGGCTTTTAAATAAGCAAATGCTCAGTAAAGTTCCCTTGGCTGATGTGATTGTGACTAATCCAACTCACTACGCCATTGCTCTCAAATATGAACGGGGGAAGGATGAAGCCCCGATGATACTCGCTAAAGGAGAAAACAACTTTGCCCGGCGTATTATTGCTTTGGCCAATGAGGCCGGGGTGCCACGTGTAGAAAATCGGCCGGTGGCTAGACTTCTTTTTAAACTAGGGAAGGTCGGGCAACCGATTCCGCTTGAGCTTTACCAGATTGTAGCTGAGATTCTTGCCTACGTATACCGTACCCACCGCTATTACTTTCATCGTTTAAAGGCGCGTCGCTTGGAAGAAGATTTTTAATCAGCTCCTTTTAGCCTAGACGGTTTTAGTCTGACGATGAACGTGTATCGGACGCGTGTATCGATCGATTGTTTTCAGTACCCTCATTTTTTGTACCTCATTTTACTTATTTATGGCTGCCCCGGCTAAAAAGACTGTTGGATTCGGCTCGCTTGCGGGCAAGACGGATTTATTCGTTGCTTTTGGCCTGTTTGGGACAGTTATCCTGCTTATTTTCCCCGTCAGCCCGATGCTGATGGATTTTTTGCTAGCGACGAGTATTGGGATGTCGCTTTTGATGCTGCTGATGGTGGTTTATGTGAAGGAGCCATCGGAGTTTTCAATTTTTCCAACGGTGCTTTTAGGGGTTACGCTTTTTCGATTAGCTTTAAATGTGGCATCCACTCGGTTAATTTTGCTCGATGGGTTTGCAGGACATGTTATTGATTCCTTCGGCCGGTTTGTGGTGCGGGGTAATTATGTGGTGGGGACGGTTGTGTTCTCAATTTTAGTCATTATTAATTTTATCGTTATCACTAAGGGGGCCGGGCGTATTGCGGAGGTGGCGGCTCGGTTTACCCTGGATGCTATGCCAGGTAAACAGATGGCCATTGATGCGGAGCTAAATGCAGGCATTATTGATGAAGAAACAGCAAAGGCGCGGCGGCTAAAAATCCAAAAAGAGGCCGATTTTTATGGGGCCATGGACGGGGCGAGTAAATTTGTAAGAGGGGATGCTATTGCCGGTATTTTAGTAACCTTGATTAATATTTTTGGGGGGATTGCTATCGGCGTTATGCAAAAAGGGTTGGATTTGATGTCCTCTATGGAGAAGTTTACGTTGCTATCGATCGGAGATGGGTTGGTAGCACAAGTCCCGGCTTTAATTGTATCGGTTGCAGCCGGTATCTTAGTAACTCGAACGGGGGAGAAGAAAGATTTAGGAAGCGCTGTTGGGGATCAATTATCACTTTACCCGCGGGCCATTATGATCGTGGGGGTGATGTTGGCTATGTTTGCTTTTTTGCCAGGGATGCCGGCTTTCCCCTTTTTAGCTTTGGGGGCTTTATGCGCTTGGATTTCTAATACGCTTTCTCGGCAGCAGGCAGAAGAAGCAGCTCAGCCGGTAATGCTTTCTCGAACGGGGAAAGGCTCTGGCAAGCCAGGGGAGGCAGAGGGGAGTGCGCTGAATCCTTCGCTTGATTTTGATAAAGTCATTCGGGTCGATACTTTTGCGATCGAAGTGGGTTATGGGCTGGTTGGGCTTGCAGACCCTAAGCAAGGTGGGGATATTTTGGAGCGCATTACCGGAGTGCGGAAGAATTTTGCGCGTGAAATGGGGATGATCATCCCGCCGATTTCTTTGCGTGATAACCCGGAATTAGAACCCCATCAGTATAGTTTTTTGCTTAGGGGTAAAGAAGTTGCCAAAGGCGTTATTATGCCGAATCGGTGGCTGGCGATGCAGGTGGGGCACGAGGCAGCTTCGCTTAAAGGTGTGCCAACGGTGGAGCCTGTTTTTGGCCTACCTGCTTTTTGGGTAGATGATGAAGAAAAGCGAGAAGCAGAGATGATGGGTTATACAATTGTGGATGGCCCTTCTGTCGTTATTACGCATTTAGCAGAAACACTTCGCAGTGAAGCCCACCGTGTACTAGAGCGGGAGGATGTTCAGAAGTTGCTGGATATTACGAAGGAGAAAAACCCTACTTTAGTTGGCGAGTTAGTGCCTGATTTAGTCAATGTAGGGGTTATTCAGCGGGTTTTACAAAATTTGTTGCGGGAGAAGGTAGGTATTAAGAATCTCACTGTTATTTTAGAAACGATTGCAGATGTGGCGCCTTTTTCAAAAAATCCGGATGATTTGTCAGAGGCGGTGAGGAAACGTTTAGGGGTTTATTTTATCAGCCAGTACGAGACGGAGCCTGGAAAAATACGAGCATTAACTTTGGAGCCTCGCTTGGAGCAGACATTAGTCTCACGTATTAAAAAAACACAATTTGACGTTTCTTTGCTAATGGACTCAACATTGGCCCAGCATCTTTTGCAGCATATTAACCAGGCGATTGAAGAAATGGTGGATGCGGGGCTGACGCCTATTATGATGGTAACGAGTGATCTTCGTTTGGCCTTCAAACGTTTTTTTGAGCCTACTTTTACCCGGTTGATTGTCCTTTCCTACCAAGAGTTGCCCGAGGCTTTACATATTGAGACTTTTGGGATGATAACGATGCCACGAGAGGCTTTAGTAGATCAATCTATGGCTGTCGGAGTTGGCTCAAATGATAATTAATTTTCACTAAATGTGTTGATGCGTATGGAATCCTCAGTATCCTTTAATAGTACAGCAGCCGTCACTGCTTCAGGTAAAAAAGTACGGTTAATTGTACGTTCTGCGGATGAAGCCGTACGGGTTATCCGGGAGCAGTTAGGCCCAGGGGCTCAGGTTGTTTCAGTCAAGCAAGTAGAGGGGGAAGGACTGGCCCGGTTTTTAAGAGCGCCCCGTTTGGAAGTTATTGCGGTTATGCCTGATGAAAATGCGTCGCAGGGCAGGGCTTTGCCTTCAGTAAAAGGAGGCATGCCCGCTGCCAGTATGCGGTCTGCTTATGAAGCGGGTGTGTCTGCAGAGTCTGCTAGCGTTAATACGGATCGTTTCTCTTCTGCGGGTGGACAAGCCGCTGCTTTTCCGCTTACGGGTCGGTTAGAAGATGTACTTAAGCGGGCTGGGTTTGATGATGGGTTATTAAATGATCTTTTTTGCAATACAGATTGGAAGGAGTGGGCTTCTCTCCCTTTAGCGCAAGGAGTAGCTGCGGTGGGCCAGG
>JANYEO010000061.1 GCA_025363025.1 Opitutia bacterium | reverse complement strand
GGTTAAAACGGGGGAGTCTTTGAGGGCTGAAAGGGGTAAGAAAGCGTCTGCTGGGGTATTAGCCAAGAGGGGCCATATGGTTTTTAGGGGATCCTCTTGGGTTGACGTATGTAATGGAGCTAAAGGAGTGTTTTTTATTAAACGGCCCCAGGTATAAGCTTTGAGCCATAGGCTGGCATCCTGGGTATGGCCTGCGCCATCGGCCCATACGGTAATGGCAAGGGGCTTTTGACCGATACGGTAATAAAAATCCCCCAATGTGTGGTAATAAATAGCCTGATTGGGGGCGGCTGTGATGGCAGAGGCGTATTCGAAGCTGGCTAGGCGGGGTTGGTTGCTCTTTTCAAAAATTTGCCCACGGGCGATGCGGACTTCTGGTGACTGAGGATCTGCTACTAGGGCTTGATCTAGAAGGGATAGGATGAGGGCTGGGTCTTTTTCTAAATAGCTTAAGCGAAGGAGGCGTAGGGCTTCGTCTTCCCCGGTAAAGTGGGTGGAGGATAGCAGGGTACGGGCTTCTGCAATTTGGTTTAAAAATAACGCGCTTTCTACATCCAGGAAAAGCCATAGGGCGGCATCAGCTTCTTTCCCTCGCCAAGCTTCGCGTAGGGCAATGGCAGTATTATTTTCCCCCAGTTGATAGAGGGCGGCGATGACTAGGCGGACTGCGGCCTCATTATTATTAAACCCTTCGGGCGCTATATTATAGAGGGCGGCGAGGGCTGTTCCTTGATTGAGGTGAAGGAGGCTATTGATTTTTAACTTTTCCCAAGCCGGGTTAAGAGAAGACGCAGAGGCTGGATTATAATAATGATCAATAATATTTAATGCCTCTGTATACTCAGTTTTATCAAAAGCCAGGCTAGCTGCATGTAGAGACTTTTCTGCTTTATAAGTTTTAAAAGCGACTAGGCCACCCCATCCTCCGAGGGCAAGGCAGGTGATAATGAGAATGAGGCTAAGCGTACGTATGAGGGGGCGCATAAAAAGGGGGAGAGGGTAGTTGTATGCTGAAAATAAGGTGAAAAGCAAGGGATGAAATGAAAGCTATTACTATTGTTGAGTGAATGGGTGAGTGAAATTTGTAGGGCCTATAATTTTTATACGATTTCTACTTGCCAGAAGGCGAAGTGTCCTTACGCTTCACGGACCGATTAGGAAAACTGTCGGTAAGTTGCCCTTTATGGGTCGATAGCTCAATGGTAGAGCACTGGCCTTTTAAGCCATTGGTTCCGGGTTCGAGTCCCGGTCGACCCACTTTTTATTTGAGGGGTGGTTATGGGGGTTTTTGTAAGAACTTCCGAGTGGTATAAATGAAAAAATGGTTTCCCGAGGCGGGTATTTTGGGATGCAGGCTAGGCGGACAAGGCCGAAAAAACGTAAGCATACCGAAGGTATGTGCGTATTTTAAGAGCTGCGGGCCAACAACGCATGGGCGCAAAAGACACGCCTTGGCTGGGGTTTTAAGCGATATGAGTTCCGGGTTCGAGTCCCGGTCGACCCACTTTTTATTTGAGTGGTGGTTATGGGGGTTTTTGTTAATGGTGTTTATTTTGCCTAGATCTTTTTTGAAGCTTGCATGGTGGGGCGCTCGGTGCAATCTTGGGCCTCTTTTTAGATAAAAACAGGTAATTATGACTCAACGCATCCGAAATATCGCTATCATTGCGCACGTAGACCACGGGAAGACCACGCTTGTCGACCAGCTTTTAAAGCAGGGCGGAGCGTTTCGGGCCAACCAAGTAGTTGCTGAGCGTGCAATGGACTCCATGGACCTTGAGCGCGAAAAAGGGATTACCATTAAGGCTAAGAATACGGCCGTTCACTGGGAGGATGCGATTATCAATATCGTTGATACCCCTGGCCACGCTGACTTTGGAGGTGAAGTAGAGCGCGTAATGCGCATGGTTGACGGGGTTTTATTGCTGGTTGATGCCTATGATGGCCCTCAGGCACAAACCCGTTTTGTGCTACGTAAGGCCCTTAAAGAAGGCTTAAAGCCGATTGTGGTTATCAATAAAATCGACCGTGAAAATAGTGACCCACAAAAAGTGCACGACCAAGTGTTGGAGCTGTTTTTGGAATTAGATGCAACCGAAGAACAATTCCAGGCTCCGTTTATTTATGCCAGTGCGCGTACGGGCTTTGCGGTTAAGCATTTAGATGACCCGAGGGTAGATCTTAAGCCGCTTTTTGAGACGATTTTAAATTACATTCCTCAGCCGATTGCTTATCCAGAAAAACCTTTCCAGATGTTGGTTAGCAACATTGATTGGAATGATTATGTTGGGCGTATTGCGATTGGGAAGATTTTGTCGGGCTCTGTTAAAAATGGGGAGACGATTTATGCCTTACGTAAGGATGGGCGCAAAGAACGAACGAAAGTTACGAAAATTTTTGAATATAGCGGCCTAGGTATTGTAGATGCGGCTGAAGGGATTGCAGGTAACATTATTGGTCTGGCAGGCTGTGAAGAAATTGACATTGGCGATACGCTTTCTGCCAGTGATGCCATACCTGCCTTGCCGTTTGTGGACATTGATCCACCTACAGTTGAGATGCAATTTTCTATTAATGACGGGCCATTTGTTGGGCGTGAAGGGAAATTTGTAACGTCTCGCCAAATTCGGGACCGTTTGTTGCGTGAAGTGAAGATCAACGTGGGTTTGCAAGTCCGCGAGGCAGAAAATTCGGGGATATTTTATGTACGAGCCCGTGGGGCGATGCAGACGGCTATTTTGGCTGAGCAAATGCGCCGCGAGGGGTTCGAGATGTTGATTGCACGCCCAACCGTTATCACAAAAGAGGTAGATGGCAAAATGCTTGAACCTTATGAAACGCTTTGGGTGGAAATCCAAAGTGAGGCGATGGGCGGCGTTATGCAAGTGTTGGCCGGGCGTAAGGGCCGTGTAGACTCTATGTCTCAGCACAAAAATAACGTGACGCTTGAAGTCATTATCCCTACACGTGGGCTTATTGGCTTTGAGTTTGACCTTATGAATTTAACGAGTGGTTCGGGCGTTATGTCCCACCTCTTTAAGGAGTATGGCCCAATGGCGGGTGATATTACAACGCGCCTTACTGGGACCCTCGTCTCTATGGCGCAGGGAATGGCAACTGCCTATACCTTGGACTCCCTACAGGAGCGTGGTAAGATGTTTGTTACCCACGGGGATGAAGTGTATGAAGGTATGATTGTGGGCGAAAACCCGCGCACCGAGGACATGCCCGTTAACCCGACTAAAGAAAAGCAACTGTCTAACGTGCGCTCTCAAGGGGAAGGTAAGGGTATCCAACTTGTACCGCCTATCCGCTTTGGTCTTGAGCGGGCGATTGAGTATATTGCCCAGGATGAGCTCGTTGAGGTAACGCCTAAGAGTATTCGTTTGCGCAAGCGTTATCTTAAAGCGGGGGATCGTAAGAAGTCAGGGTAAAAATAATTGCGAGGGCCCATTGTTTGCAGATTTTGGCAGATTATGGGTTACTTATGCGGGCTTAATACCTGTTTGTTTAAATATGAGCTGATTTAATGCGATGGGTGAGGTAAACCTTATCCATCGTAAGCTCAAGCTTAAGGAGTGCGCTTGTTTAGGCAATTATAGAGATAAGGTTTCTTTAAATTCAAGCGGCCGTAATACCCTAATGAAATCAAAGGTAGTGTTTTTTTAATCGAAAAGGCTCGAGTTTTTTTGCCAAATCGCGCTTTTTGCTTGTAGTACTTTTTATTATGATAGACATCCAAATTCTCCGCGACAACCCTGAGCGGGTGCGTCAAGGCATAGCCCTGAAGAAATTTAATTGTGACTTGGATGCCATATTGGCTTTGGATGTTGAGCGTCGTCAAAAAGTTTTAGAGTCTGAGACGTTGCGAGCGGAGCAAAAAGTGGCCAGCCAAGCCATGGTCGCGCTTGATAAAGGAACGCCAGAGTTTCAAGCAAAGCTCGAAGCGATGCAGGCTTTAGCTACCCGGGTAAAAGCGTTGGAAGCGGAGACAAAAGCCGTAGAGGCTCGCTGGGAGGCGTTGCTGTTAACGATCCCGAATGTGCCGCATGCATCGGTACCGCTTGGAAAAGATGAAACCGAGAACCAAGTATTTAAAACTTGGGGCAATATGGACGTTATTTCCCCTCATGCACGGCCTCATTTTGACATCCCTAATTTTGAAAAATGGATAGATTTTGCACGGGGTGTTAAAGTGACAGGGGCGGGCTTTCCGTTTTATATTGGGCCTATGGCGCGGCTTGTGCGGGGGCTTTTGAATCTCTTTTTAGATGAGGCAGCAAGCAATGGCTATACGGAGATGCTTTCCCCCCATTTAGTCAATGCGGCCAGTGGGACGGCTACGGGGCAATTGCCAGATAAAGAAGGACAAATGTATTTTGCAAATGGCGATGAGCTGTACTTGATCCCCACGGCAGAGGTACCGGTGACAAACTTCTTCCGCGATGAAATATTTGAGGAGAAGGATTTGCCGCTGAAGCGTTGTGGCTACACCCCTTGTTTTCGCCGGGAAGCAGGTAGCTGGGGTGCCCATGTGAGGGGCCTGAATCGTTTACATCAATTTGATAAAGTAGAGCTGGTTAAATGGACGCACCCAGATCATAGCTTTGCCGAGCTTGAGAGCCTGAGGGAAGATGCAGAACGCATTTTGCAAAAGCTGGAGCTGCCTTACCGGGTGCTTCTTATGTGTACCAAGGATATTGGATTTGCCCATAGTAAGCAATATGACCTTGAGGTGTGGGCAGGAGGGCAGAAACGATGGTTAGAGGTTTCTAGCTGTAGTAATTTTACAGACTTCCAAGCACGGCGAGCCGGGATTCGCTTTCGTCCGCAAGCAGGGGGCAAGGTGCAGCCCGTTCATACGCTTAATGGATCTGCATTGGCTATACCGCGGGTTTTGGCGGCTATTTTGGAAAATAACGTAGAGGCAGATGGCCGGGTAAAGATCCCCACTATTCTTCAGCCGTTCTTTGGGGGAGCCTATTTGGAGTAGGCGTTTTAATTTTTGAAAACATCTGTTTTAGAAAAGCTTTTACGCAGCGGCCTTGTGTTGGAGCAGAAGGCCCTGGGTGTTTTAGAAAGTACGGCTGCTGTAGGGAAGGCAGTGGGGTTTGCGTGTTCTGGGGGGGCGGATTCGGTCCTTTTATTGCTTCTTTTGTGTGCGCATTATCCAGAGCTTAAGGCGCATTTCTGTATACTTCATTTTAACCATGCTTTGCGTGGGGAGGCATCCGAGGCCGATCAAGTGTTTGTAGGAAATTTGGCTGAGCAGCTAGGCGTGCCTATTTTTGTAGGCAGGGGCAAGGGCGATGCGACGAGTGAAGGCGTTTTGAGGGAAGAGCGGCATTTGTTTTTCCAAAAAATAATGAAGCAGCAAGGAGGGGGATGTATCGCATTTGGACATCACTTAAATGATGTAGCGGAGACCATGATGATGCGGCTTTCCCGTGGAAGTGGGCTGAAAGGGCTTGCAGCTCCGCGGGCCGTACAATCACATGGGGATGATGTGTGCTATATAAGGCCGTTACTAGGGTTGTCTCGCCAGATGATTGAAGGAGCATTGCAGGGTGCGGGAATAGCTTTTTGTACGGATCATACGAATTTTGAAGGAGCTTATTACCGTAACCGGATACGTCAGGATGTATTGCCTGTTTGGGGAAAAGCCTCCCCTCAGCCTGTAGCTGTGAGCTTAGCTCGTAGCCGTGCACTCCTTGAAGAAGAGGATGAGGCCTTAGATGTTTGGCTAGACCGTTTGTGGGGAGAGGCGCTGTGGGTGATGCCTGTGAATTGGAGGTGTCTCAAAGGATATCCGAAAGCGTTGCATCGTCGGGCTTTTCACCGGTGTTTGCTGGCTTTAGACAAAAAAAGCATAGGGGGGAAGCTATCTGCTGCGGCAGTAGATGGAGTTGTAACGGCATTGTATGAGGGGCAGGCGTTGTCTCAAAGTCTGGGCGAGGGTTTTTTAATTTTTAAGGAAGCTGTTTTAGATTATGTAATATTAGACGCGAGCCTTCCCCCATGGGGTACTTTGCCACTAGTGGAGGGTGGGGTAATAGCGCTTCCTGGGGGGGCGGTGTTAAAATGCGAGCAGATGGAGGCGAAAGAGCTAGGAGTTTTTTTGGCTCTGCCGCCTGATTTTAAAAAGAATATTTGCCTGCCTTGCCCTAAGGAAATGAAGGCGGGAGTAGTAGTTTTGCAAGTGCGTTCTTGGAGGCCTGGGGATAACAATCAACCTTTAGGGGCACCCGGGCGAAAGAAATTGCAGGATCAATTTGTAGATCGTAAAGTATCGGAGAGTTTGCGGGCGAAGTTGCCAGTTGTGTGTCACTTAGATGGAACTGTTTTGTGGGCTCCTGGGCTTGTGCCAAGTGAATGTGTGCGATTAAACCGCGGAGTTAATTGTGCTCTGAGGTTGACTTACCAATCTTAAGAGGCGAAAATGTATTTCTTATTCTCATGACAAAGCCACGTAACCCACGTAGAAGCAAGCCTTTGCGCGCTCCACAACCTAATCGTTTCCAGCCAAAAGTGCTCTTGATATGGCTCGCGATTTTTTTTGCTATTATTAGTTTGTGGTCGCTCTTCCCGGGAGAGGTTGGGGGGCCGGCTCGCTTAAATATTGCGAAAATCGTTCATTATACGGAACTTGGGCAAGTGTTACAGGGCTCCATGCAGAATGACCCGAGTGGAGGCCCCCGTTGGTATGTGATTACCGGAGAGCTTAAAGGCTCTGATGCGTTGCTGAAAGAGTTGCAGCCGCTAAACCCTCGCCAGGCAACTAATGGCGGCATTCCTTTCCGTGGGGAAGGCAGCTTGACTGAGCGAGACTTTCAAGCCTTGCAAAATTCGGGTATTTTTCAAGAAAAGCGGGCCAGTACCGTCTTGACTGAGATTCTCATTAGTGTGGTGCCGTTTTTGATTATTATGGCGGTGCTTTATCTGCTCTTTATTCGGCAAATCCGTAATGCGGGGCGTGGAGCGATGAGTTTTGGGAAAAGTCGGGCAAAATTACTAACCCGGGCGCAAGAGAAGGTGACTTTTAGTGATGTTGCGGGCTGTGATGAAGCAAAAGAAGAGGTTCAGGAGATTGTTGAATTTTTGCGGGATCCTAAAAAATTCCAACGTATTGGGGGGCGCGTACCTAAGGGCGTGCTTATGATGGGGTCCCCCGGTACGGGGAAGACATTGCTGGCTCGGGCGGTAGCCGGGGAGGCGGAGGTGCCCTTTTTCAGCATTAGCGGGTCTGACTTTGTTGAAATGTTTGTTGGTGTAGGGGCGGCACGGGTGCGCGATATGTTTGAGCAGGGGCGTAAGAATGCGCCTTGTATTATTTTTATTGATGAAATTGATGCGGTGGGCCGCCAGCGGGGGGCTGGTTTAGGCGGGGGCAATGATGAGCGGGAGCAAACGCTGAATTCTTTACTCGTTGAGATGGATGGGTTTGATGGGCATGAAGGGGTTATTATTATTGCAGCTACTAACCGTCCAGATGTGCTCGATAGTGCACTCCTGCGTCCGGGTCGTTTTGACCGCCAGATTACGATTGATCTCCCCGATTTGCATGGCAGAGAAGAGATCCTCCGTGTGCATGCGGCTAAAATTAAGTTGGCTGAGGGGGTAGACCTTTCGATTGCGGCGCGTAATACACCGGGCTTTTCTGGAGCGGACTTGGCTAACCTTTTGAATGAAGGGGCGTTAATTGCCGCGCGTCATAATAAAAATGTGATCGAAATGTCGGATATTGAGGAGGCCCGAGATAAAATAGCTTTTGGCCGTGAGCGGCGGCGCTTGATGGATGATGAAGATAAGAAGATTACGGCCTATCATGAAGCAGGGCATGCGCTCATCCAAGTCGTCCTGGATGATGGGCATTTGCCGGTGCATAAAGTAACGATTATCCCACGTGGGCAGAGCCTCGGGAGTACGATGTTCATCCCGAAAAAGGATATATTAAACCATGGCCTTAGGCGTCTTGAAAACCAAATTTGCTGTGCAATGGGTGGGCGTATTGCGGAAGAAGTGGTGATTGGTGATATTACCAGTGGGGCCTCTGGCGATATCCGGATGGCAACGAAGCTTGCGCGCCACATGGTGTGCGATTGGGGCATGAGCTCCCTCGGGCCCGTGGCTTTAGGTGAGAACCAAGAGCATATTTTCTTAGGAAAAGAAATTAGCCGTAATCAAAATTACAGTGAGAATACGGCCAAGCAGATTGATGCGGAAATACACCTCATTATCGACAAGCAGTACAAGCGCGCTCAGGGGATTATTAAAGATAAGCGGAGCGCACTAGAAGTAATTGCACAGGCTTTGCTAGAATTTGAAACCATTGAAGGTAAGCATGTGCAAGAGGCTTTGGAGTTTGGGGAAATCCGCTCGCCTATTTTGAAGCATGAAGTGAAGCCGGCTGTGCCTTTGACTAAGACAGATGTTGCTACTGCACCTGAGGGAGATGCGCATAAGCCTGATGATAAACCGCGGGCTGCAACGAGGAAGCGAGCGAAGGCTAGTGATTAAGGCAGGTGATTAAATATATTGCCAGATAAGGTTTTTTATCTATTTCTTTAGGGGTCACCTCGATCATGAGGTGGCCTTTGGCTTTTTTAATTTAATCAATCTTTCTATCATTAAGTGATGTTATTTAATTCTTTTAGAATACTATTTGGGTATGTGTTTTTTGGGCTTTTGGCTATTGTGGTGTATGCGCAAGTAGATGATGAAGATCTTGATGAAGCGAATCCGCCTAATAGTCCAATGATTGAATTTTTTTTTGAGAATATTGTGCAGGGAGGAATAGCACAAGCCTTACAGGCACAAGCATTTAATATGGAGGTTTTTCAGGTGCCAGCTGCTCCTGTTCATTTAATATTCGCAGAATTTTGCGGAATACCTGGCGAGCCTTGGTAGGGGAATTGCCTAGTTCGTTTTTTCAGTCTTTTGTTTTTGTTCGTATTCAAAAAGTTTGGCATAGCGATAAAGGGTAAAAAAAGATTGGGCATAGGCGATATAGAAGCCGGGAAAGCCGTCTAAGAAACCTAATTTTAAAATATATGCGCGAAAAAACCGCCAAAAAGCGCGAAAAATGGCTGTCAAAGTGCTGAAATGTTTATTTTTGGTGAGTAAACGTTCTAAAAAAACATCACCAAAAAAAGGCATTTTTAAAATTTGGGCATTGAGGCTTGGGAAGCTATAATGGTACAGGTGGCTTTTGATTGTTTGAGTAAGGCCGGTGACGGTTACTTTTTCATGATCTTTCCCCCCGGTAAATTGACCTTTTTCCCGGCGAAAGAGGCGGAGGACGCGGTCTGGATACCAGTCCCCATGGCGTATCCAACGGCCCATATAAAAAGATAAACGAGGGATTGAGACACCGGCTAATTGGGGGTCATCGGTTTTAACGATATTGATAATATCATTTAATAATGGAGCTGAGGGGGCTTCGTCTGCATCGATATTGAAAACCCAAGGTTGCGTGGCCAGGGCTAGGGCGGTATTTTTTTGAGCGGTCATCCCTTCCCAGGGGTGTTCGATAATGCGAGCATTAAAGCTTTCGAGGATGATGCGTGTGTCATCTGAGCAATCATTGATAACGGCTATAATTTCAGTTGCGTGGGGCGCGAGGGTTTCTAAGCAACGGGGGAGGTCTTTTGCTGCATTGCGTGCGATAATGATAATGCTAAGTGGGAGTTTTTGGTGTTGTTGCATTCGGTATATTCTTCCTATATGACTGGTAATGTCTAAAGATGTAGCGACTTTTTTTGATGAGGTAAAGACGGCTTCTCGTATACTTGTCTGCGATTTGGGTTATTTGGGGGATACGATTCATTTGATACCTGCTTTGTATTGTATACGGCAGGCGCTGCCGCATGTGCGTTTAGATGTTATGGTTGCGGATCATATAAAGGCTATTTTGGAGTTAACTCCTTGGGTGGATACTGTTTTAGGTTACCCGCGGTTTCCTAAACGGTTGCCCTGGTATAAGGATTTAGCCTGGATGTGGCGATTGTGGAGGAGCGAATACGATGCGGTGATTAACCTGAATAGCTCCGACCGGTCAGTACGACTTGCTTGGGTGACGCGCGCTCCTTTACGCCTAAGCCGAGTGCCTAACCGTGGAAAAGAAACGGGGTTTTGGACTTGGGCGAACACGCACCTGGTACGAGAGCCGTTTGATCAGGATCCTGTTTACGTGCAGCGCTGGAAGTGTTTAAAACAAGCGGGGTTTCCGGGAGAGGCGCCGGCTTTTGGGATAACTGTTCCTACGGACATTCAAGCTAAAGTCGATCAATTGTTAGCGGAGGCCTCGCTTACTCAGGGGTTTTTTCATCTGAGCCCTTTTACGACAGAGGATGGCCGCGAAGTACCGCCTGTTATTTTGGCAGACCTTGTAGAGCGCTTGCGGCAGCGGTACCCTGAGCGGCCGTGGGTTGTGAGTTGTTCCCCGACTGAGCGCGAACAAGTAAAACTGAAGGCTTTTTTGGCACTGCTTAAAACACCTCCGGAAAAAGTGTTTAATGGTAATTTAAGCGTATTAGAGCTAACTGCCCTCATTAAGCGTTCGGCTCTACATCTAGGCGGGGACTCAGGCAGTTTGCATATTGCCTTGATTATGGGGGTGCCGGCGGTTTCTTGGTTTTACCCGTATAAAGGCCTCATCCAGTGGATGCCGCAGGGGCCTCAGTATCGCTCGCTTATAGGAGAGAAAACGCCTCAAGGATTATTCGGCGTGAGTGCAGAAGCCTTAGCGGAAAAAGTGCGAGAAGTACTAGTGGAATGAGATCGCTGCATAATAGCTTCTTAAGCTTTCGAAATTATTTAGAGGCCACTGCCAGAATGCCTTGATTTTGAGGAACTTGTAGGACGGCGCGACGAGTGTACATACGGTACTAGAGGAACGACAACCGTCCAAGAACTAAAAAGAAAGGTATTATGCATTGGTCTCTCTGGGAAGAGAGGTTTGTTGGGTATAAAGGCTCGCGTATAGTCCTTGTTTTGCCATTAAGGCATCATGCGTGCCGCGTTCGGTAATGCTGCCTTTATCAAATACGAGGACTTCGTCTGCATGGCGAATAGAGCTGAAGCGGTGCGCAATTAAAATGACGGTGCGGCCGTGGATGAGTTTCTCTAAGGCTTGTTGGATGAAGGCTTCGCTATGGGTATCGAGGGCTGACGTGGCTTCATCCATAATAAGAATGGGGGCTTGCCGGAGGAAGGCGCGGGCAATGGCTAAGCGTTGACGTTGCCCGCCGGAGAGGCGTATGCCATTTTCCCCCAGGGGCGTATCGTACCCTTGATCTAAGGCGAGGATGAATTCTTCCGCAAAGGCTTGGCGAGCGGCTGCGTGTACTTCCTCCTCTGTGGCATCCAGTTTGCCGACTAAGAGGTTGTTGTACACGGTGTCGTTAAATAAGACGGGGTCTTGTGGAACGAGGGCTATATGCTGCCGCAAATCTGAAAGTGTAATGGAGCGGATGTCTTTGCCATCGATAAAAATGCCGCCTGCGTTGAC
>JANYEO010000057.1 GCA_025363025.1 Opitutia bacterium | reverse complement strand
CGGCTCAGGCGTTTGGGAACTCTTTATCCCAGGCCTCGAAGCCGGCCAAAAATACAAATACGAACTCATCGGGGAGGGTAACGCCCTCTTTTTAAAGACAGATCCTTACGGGCTTCTCTTCGAATCCCCTCCTCATAATGCGTCTGTTATCTATGACCTCTCGGCCTACCAATGGAAGGACGAAGCCTGGATGCAGTCCCGCAAAACCCGCCCTTGGCACGAAGAGCCGATTAGTATCTACGAGCTTCATCATGGCTCCTGGCGTGCCGTTGTAGAGGATGGAGATCGGCCCCTGTCTTACCGGGAAATGGCCGTGGCCCTAGCCGCTTATGTCAAAGAAATGGGTTTCACCCATGTAGAGTTTATGCCACTCGCAGAGCATCCCTTTGCTGGCTCCTGGGGTTACCAAGTTACCGGGTTTTTTGCCCCCACTCACCGCTTTGGAGAGCCCGACGATTTCCGCTTTTTAGTTGATACGCTCCATCAAAATGGTATTGGCGTTATCATCGACTGGGTCCCCGCTCACTTTCCTAAAGACGCTTTTGCCCTGGCCAAATTCGATGGCACCTGCCTCTACGAACATGCAGACCCTCGCCAAGGCGAACATAAAGACTGGGGCACCCTCATTTTCAATTATGAGCGGAGTGAAGTCCGTAACTTCCTCATCACCAGTGCCCTTTCTTGGTTCGACCGTTATCATATAGATGGCCTACGCGTAGACGCCGTGGCCTCTATGATCTACCTAGATTACTCAAGAGAAGAAGGCGAATGGATCCCCAATGCCTATGGGGGCAAAGAAAATTTAGGCGCCCTCCACTTCATCCGCGAAACCAATAGCCTCGTCCATCACTACTACCCGGGAGCCCTCATGATTGCAGAGGAGTCCACCTCATGGAACGGAGTGACACGAGATGTTAAAGACAAAGGCTTAGGCTTCGATTTTAAATGGAATATGGGGTGGATGCACGATGTCCTGGTCTACTTTCAAAAAGACCCTATCTACCGCCCTTGGCACCATCACCAACTCACGTTTGGGATGCTCTACCAATACTCGGAAAATTTTGTCAGTGTCTTTTCTCATGACGAAGTTGTTCATGGTAAAGGCTCTATGATGGGAAAAATGGCCGGGGGCTCCATGTCAGAAAAAGCTCGCGCCCTGCGAGCCCTTTATGCTTACCAATGGGGCTGGCCAGGGAAAAAAGGCCTCTTTATGGGGCAAGAATGGGGGCAATCCCGCGAATGGGCCTATGATAAGAGCCTCGATTGGCACTTGCTCCAATACTTAGACCATTCTGGCCTTCAGCACTTAGTCAAAGACCTCAATGCTTGGTACAACAATAGCCCGGGGCTTGCCTCAAAAGACCATCACCCTGCAGGCTTTGAGTGGATAGAAGTCGGTGATGCTCAAAATAGTGTCCTCTCTTTTGCCCGCTTTGGCCATAAGCCAGAAGATACGGTGCTCATTATTGGCAATTTTACACCGGCTCTTTATACAGATTACCGCATAGGGGCCCCCTTCCAAGGTTATTGGAAGGAAGTTATCAATACCGATGCCGCAATCTATGGTGGATGGGGTCATGGTAACCTTGGAGGAAAGAATACAGATGAGCACCCTTTTCATGGACGCCCCGGATCCCTTTCTCTCGTCCTCCCTCCCATGAGTGTCTTGATATTGCAATACCAAGGGCAAAAGTAGCAAAATAACTGTACCAGCGTGTTAACACACTGGTACAGTTTATGGCCCGAAAACTGTATTAACGTATTAACACACTAATACAGTTTTCAGCAATTATTTTAAACGGGATTAAGAGCCGTTTGCGCCAATTGTTGATAATTCTGTAGCAAAGCTAAATCCAATAAGGGGACTGACAACCCAATACCAGGAAGACCAGGCATAGGGTAAGGCCCAGGATACGGCATCCCTGAATGAGGTTCATTTATCAAGTTGATTGCATTGTTGGTAAACTCTAATACAATACTAGCAAAACTAGACCGCCGCCATTGTTCAACCGACTGATCATTAGCCACTTGCAAGCAAGCATCTAAGAGCGTTGTTATTTGCCCACCCAAATTTGCACGGAAAATCTCCATCGGATCTACACTGCCTTGAGATAAGAAGTATAAATCATCATCGGATTTTATTCCCCGTACCACATCTAAAAACTCGCGAGAAGCCTGCTCTTTAATCTCAATGGGCAATCCTTGAAGAGATGAAACCGATACTGCAAGCGATTGTATCAAGCACGATCTCATTTGCGTCGCCTCCATAGGGCCTAAACCGGGTATACCAAACTGTCGATGCCTTAAAATAGCGGCACTGGCAGCCGTACACGTTGCAGCCCCCGGCTGAATAGCCCTTCTTAGCCAATCCTGTGCCGCAGAAGCTTGAGGAGCATATTGCTCAAGCATATTAAGCGCATTATCAGCCTCCCAAACGGAATTCACACTATAAGACGGATAGCCAGGATACCCTGCAGGAGGCGGGCAATAACCATTAAAACAAGGCTGAGCTGACGCTGTCAGCGAGGCCAGGACAAAGAAGGGAACCAAGGTTGCACTTTTACGAAGGGAACGCGATTGATCCATAATAGAATATATTGGGGTTAAATAAAGCAGGCTTCAAGGGGTTGAAATCTGCGACGGGCCCATTATACCCAATAAAATCATATATTAGTCAATAGAGCAGTCCTTTAGCCCTTCTCCTTCAATGAGATTTAACTTTATGGGTTTGATCTCTAAGAAGCAGCTATCACTTAAAATGCACTTTGACTGTCAAAAAACAGGAGCAACTCCTTTCAAAACTGCTCCTATTCTCACTTACAGGACAATCAGCCTTACTCTGAGCAGACGGCTTCTAGTAATTTTAGTAAACGAGCCGATCCGAGATCTCCTAGCGGCAATTCAAGGGCTTGCCCTTCTAAAACCTGCACCACTGCACACATTGCAGGACAATTATCGCTATACTCTGACCGACATAATGTCTCCAAATTACCGACTGCAGCGACATAATTGCCCGTATGTAGTGTCTCAAGAATCCCGCGGGCGGCGGCCAATTGGCGTACCTGGCTACTCCCCATCATTAAGCCAAAAACATGGCTGCGCACCCATGTATGGGCTGACGTTCCTTCACGGGATAAGCGCAAGGCCCAATGGGCGGCGAGCATGCGAGGCCATAGGGCAGTATCAGGTGACAAAGCTTCCATCGATTCTGCTTGATTCTCCAAATAGCCCATCATCCCCATAAGGGCTGTCCCCCGCATCCAATCAGGGACTTGAGCCTCCGTGCCAAGCAACATAGCTGCGGAAAGAAATCGTAGCTGCTCCATAGCGGCCGAACCCTTGAGCGGTTCTGTCATCACAAACCAGAAATACCGTATTGCAGCTTCTGTGGCCTCTGTATGCTCCCGTATTGCGACACACTGAAGCGTATACAAGGCCTTCATGAAATCAGTTTGATCTTCAGGAAAAGTCTGCGTGCACGCATCATTATCTGCAACATTTGCGACCAAGACGGCCTCGCAATTAGCCGCATACCAAACTTCTGAAAGGCGTTTTTTACCTTCGGCTGTTGTGGCTTTGCCTAAGGCATTTTCTAGCAACGTGCAGCCTTTACTATAGTAAACTAAAGCTGAAGCTTGCTCGTAGGCTTGCAAGAAGGCGCCCCAACTTTTACCGCCCTTATCTGCTTGCTCGGCCAAAAGGTCTCCCACCCACGCTGCCGCCTTGGGATCCGCTAAATGAGCCGCTAAGGCCGCCCCCTCGGTAAAAGAGGTAGCCGATGCATCCTGATAAGCCCACTTAATTGCGGTTCCAGCAAAGTAAGCATCAAAATCGATCGATTGGCCGTGTTTTATCGAAAGGAAGGGCCAGCCTTCGGCCCCACTGACACTACAATATAATTGACCTTCAGGGCACTCTATGGGTTTAGACGAAAAACCCAGCCCCTGATCATTCAAAAACAAAAAGGCAGCAGTGCGGGCAACGTCAGGAATTTTAGTTTCATTCCCTGCTGCATCGACGCCATCAATCAATGTCAGTAGATTAAAAGCAGTTGATACCCGCTCATCTAGGGGAGCCTCTTCATTGGCCAAAAAGCGAAGCGCCTCACCAATTTTCTGCATTTCGACCGGGCTTTCTGCCACGGCTTCGATTGTCGGATCTTCCACGCATGCAGTCTCTTCGCTTTTTGCAAAAGGAGCGGCCATTGCAAGAATTATCCACCATAAGGCTTTATAACCCGAAAAACTCATTAAAGATCCCATAAAAATAAAAGGTGAGGTAATGGACCTACCATAGGCCCTTCGCCTTTATCGACTGATATGGGAAAAACTTAAATTCTTTAAAAACTATCGTCGTTTAAATCATCAGAGGACTCCTCCTCTTCTTCTTCAAGCTCAGGATGATAAGGCTCTACGATAACGAGGCTACGACAGATCATATCGTGCAGGCTTTGACGACGCCGATTAAAGAGCGGCACTAAATAATCAATGGCTAGTAACGGGAAATAGGCCATAAGCGTGATACTCTTGACCCCGCCACGTAGTAAAGTTTCGAAAAGCCCTAAAGGCTCAAAGGTATACATGCCGACGACTTGCAGCCGAAAGACCCGCTTGCCCAAAGAAGCCCCCTTAAGCAACGCTTCGCTCGTGGCCGAATACATCCAAAAAAGAAAAAAGAGAAAGGCGGCAACAAAAGCGGCGGCCTCTTGCTCTTTAGGCTCCAGCTCAAGAATAGGAATAGCCTCTCCCTTAACTTTTGCCATTTGCACAGCATCTACATAATGAGACGCTTTAATAAACATGGCTTCTTGAATGCCCGGGAAATTTTCGGGCAAAATAAAGCGATCGAGACAAAAAATAGCAATCGTCATCACCAAGGCGAAATCCAGCAAAAAAGCCACGGCACGGCGGCCATAAGGGGCAACATCTACCGGGAAACGCTCGACACTTAGGGTACGATTTTTAATAGGGACGCGGCGGGTCATAACTTAAGCTAAAGAATGAGAAAATGCGAGATAGGTATTATCCATAAGTTTGGCCACTGTCAAGGGGCCAACGCCACCCGGAACAGGGCTGATGGCCCCGGCGATGCCTTCCACCCGTTTGCGATCGACATCCCCCACGAGCCGATAACCGCGTTTAGCAGCCGCATCCACGACGCGGTTAATGCCCACATCAATGACAATGGCCCCGGGCCGGACATGTGTTTCGTTCACCCATTCGGGCCTACCGGTTGCGACAATTAAAATATCGGCTTGCTGGGCGATGGCCTTCACATTTTGAGTCCCCGTATGGCAAATCGTCACTGTTGCATTCCAGGTTTTTTCAAGAAAAAGGAAGGCGGCAGGACGCCCAACCGTCAAGCTACGGCCAAGGACCACCACATGCTTGCCCGCGGTTGAAATACCGTAAAAACGGAGCAACTCCGCCACTCCCGCCGGGGTACAGGGGATCAGGCCCCCTAAATCCCCTTGGCACAGGCGCCCTACATTTTGCGCATGAAAGCCATCGACATCTTTAGTTGGCAAGACTGCATTAAAAATAGTTAGCCCACAAATATGAGAAGGCAAAGGTGCTTGTACTAGTATGCCATGCAAGGACGCATCTTCATTTAACCCCTGGATAACCTGCAAGAGGGCAGCCTCGCTAACCGTTTCAGGCAAACGAATAACCCGGCTAATAAACCCGACTTGCTCCGCTGCGATTTGCTTACGGGCCACATAAGTGGCTGAAGGACCATCCTCCCCCACTAACACAAAAGCCACAGTAGGCCGAGGCCCCCCAACCGGCAAAGCCCGAACGGCTGATTGCAAACGGTCGATAATGGCTTGAGCGGGGAGCGTGCCTTCTAGTAATTGCATAACTAAGGGTTATATTAAAACATCATTCATCACAACATAAGACCCCAATATTATGAAGAGATTAAAAAACTCAAAAAGCTGCTATAGAAACTTCGCATAGAAAACCCGAAACGGCTGCTGTAGAATGCTTTGATTTTTTGATGATTACGAGCGAGACGCACGTAAGCCTACTAAAGGTAGGTGCGTACGTCGAACGCAGTAAGCGCGGAAAAGCATGCATTCTGCAGCAGCCGTTATAATAGGCGGAGAGAAAGCACCTGAACGGTCCTATTCCGCCCAATATCCCGAATCATTCCTTGTACAACGACTTTTTGGCCAATGTAACTGCGTAAATTACTAGCTAAGACACAACGCGAGACATCTAACAAAGCGACGCATTCGCTTTTATCATTCACTAATTGATAATCGTACCGGGTGCCCATAAAGGTCTTACCACAAGTAAGGAATTGGCCTTCAAGATCCCGCGGTAAGGCGGCTACAGGGGCTTCGGCTTGAGGGGCTACAACAGGAGCCGGTGCGGCTGATTTTTTAAAATAGAGCATAATGGGCTTACGCAAAGTAACATTTACCCAGTCTGGATCGGGATCCGCATTAACGTCATCTTTGGCATCAATACGAGCCAACACCATACTATCTACCTGGGGCATAGCATATACGAGTGTGCCCGGCAGTACATGATTTTGCGCAACAACAGCGGCCCCTTTAACAAACCCCATCCAAGGGCCTTTATATAGGCCACTGTACCAACCAGCCGCATTGGGACCATTACTAAGGGCTTCTTGCACGAAAGGATCTGCCTCTGCCAAGGTTGTAAGAGGAATGGGCATAATCTCTGTTTTTGGGTAAAGATCTACCCGGGCAGCCCACCCCTGAATACCTAAAAAGCTAAAAAATAAAATAAAAAATAAGCGCATGAAGATCATAGATTAAAATTAAAACAAATGAATATATTTAAGCAAATAACTTAGCAATATCCTCATCCGCTAAACGCCAAGCCGTGCCCACGGCGATATTCTTTAGGGCCATTTTCCCCATTTGGAAACGCTTCAGCTTGCGCACCGGGCACCCAAAAACAGCAAATAAACGGCGAATTTCCCGCTTCCGGCCTTGGGCTAAGTGGACTTCTAGTCGGCGGGTAGGCCCAGCGCGGGAAGGAATGACTTTTTCCGGTATAAGATGTTCTCCATCGTCCCAAACACCCCGGCGGATATCAGCCAAACGAGAAGGATCAAACAATACCTCTAAGGTAACATCGTAACGCTTGATAACCCCGTGGGAGGGGTGCATCACGCGTTGGGCCAATGCGCCATCGGTGGTCAAAATAACAAGGCCTTCGCTATCTTTATCTAAACGGCCGGCGCAAATGAACTTCTCTTTCCGAAAAGCGGGGGGGAGAAGCTCGAAAATAGTTTTGCTATGATGCGGATCCCGATGGCTGCATAAAAAGCCGCGGGGCTTGTAAACCATAAAAGTAATGCTCTGCCGTAAAAGGCCTCCGGGCTTAATCCGCTTGCCCTGCACAACGACGTGGTCTTTATCAGGATCCACCTTCATCCCCAAGGTAGCTTCTTTCCCATTAACAATGACCTCCCCTTCGGCAATCCAAGCCTCTATCTCCCGACGAGAAGCAACACCACGGTGGGCTAAATATTTTTGGAGCCGCATAGGGCCCGCTGCAAGTGCTTCGGTATCTTTCATAAAACGATTGTATATTAGAAGAGAGAGGCAGGAGAAGGGGCGGGGTGCAAGATTCTTTCAGGCAAAAAGGTGCAAAAGAAGGCTTTTTTGCGATTTACGCACTTAAAGAATGGTCTCATAGTGGGGGTTTTACTCTCTCCCTCTATGCGGCTTCCCTTAACTCTTTGTACAGTAACGTTACTCGGCGCCTCCATCGCCCTGTGGGCTCAAAAAATGCCGGAACTATCGGCCGACCAACCCATCTCCATTGCCCGTGATGGAAGCGAACTCGTAGCGATAGGACATGCTCAACTGACCCAAGATAAATTCTTCCTCGAGGCGGATGAAATCCACTTTGACAAGACAGCCGGAGGAGGAACCGCGG
>JANYEO010000006.1 GCA_025363025.1 Opitutia bacterium | reverse complement strand
CAAAAAAGCTTAATTTACACTATTCACAGTTATTCCTGGCTCAAAAAATGATGAGGCCTGGTCTGGTTATTTCTTGGAACGCTGAGAAGGAAGCTCTCTACCCTTTATAAGGCGTACGATATTGCTACGATGGCGGATGATTACAAACAAAGCTAACACAAGAGCCAGCGTGCACTTTACAGGCCCTAGCTGAAAAGCATAAGCGCTGATCGGTAGGCTAAGCGCAAAGGCAATTGAAGCGAGCGATACGTAGCGAAACATTAAAAAGACAAGCCCCCATAACGTAAGCCCGATAGCCACAACCCAAGGCATAAGGACGGCCAAGCCCCCCATGGTGGTTGCGACGCCCTTGCCCCCTTTAAATTTGATAAATATAGAAAAACTATGCCCTAATATCGCGCCCCCCAGGCCGCAAAGGGCCATAAGCGAGGAATCTGCTGGCCACTGAAAGCAAGGAAAAAGCGGCCAAGCCGTGGCGAGCCCCCCTTTTAAAGCATCTAGAAAAAAGACCAAGCGCCCTGCAAACGGCCCGGCTAAACGACGAACATTAGTAGCGCCAGGATTGCCACTGCCTTCTTTTAGAACATCGACCCCATAAAGGCGGCCAATAACAACGGCAAAAGGAAGGGCCCCGAGTAGATACCCGATAGTGAGCGCAAGCGCGTAAATCTCCATCCCTTATGCTTTAAAGCTTTTGTAAGTAAAGTGCAAGGCCGTGTATATTTAGCCTAATAAAGCTTAAACGATGCGTGTGGTGCCCAAGGAGGGAGTCGAACCCTCACACCTCGCGGCACATGAACCTGAATCATGCGTGTCTGCCAATTCCACCACCTGGGCACAAAAATGATCTATTTAACCTGAGGGGAAAATGATGAATCCCCCCCCTGATTGTCAATAGACTTCTTAAAGATAGAAGAAATGCGTAAGCCTATAAACGCCTAAACCCACCTACTGCAGACGCACAAGATAAACCCAACGCCATACGGTTATTTAATATTCTAACAGCACTAGAAGGATTCATTGCACCTAGATTAGTGAGTTGAATTTGAATGGGCTCAATATGTATGTTCGGTGCATTATCCACCTGTAATGGGGAAGGAAGCACCCTCCTCTGATAAGGATCACGTGCTTGCCTACGATTTTGCCGATTTTGCTGACGATTACTCCGAAGAGGGAAGGCCTCTTGCTCTTCGCGCATATGGGTCAACCTAAAATCCTCAAGAACGTTGAAACCTTCCGCAGCAAACTGATTAGCAGCCTGAACAATGGGATCGAATACTTCTTGTGAAGGGTTTAAATCAACCTGAAATGCTCTTATCGTATTAGCATAATGAACTAAAGCAAGTCGACGATTTAAATGGGCCATCAATGGACGGAATCTTTGATCGATCAAATCCAAGATTATATAACAATCTGTACCGATGTTGGAAGGAAGCTCATTTCCTTGATTAACTAACGCCTGGATGCGTTCACGCAAATGATAGACGCTGTTATCGCCTAATTCTTCTATTAAGGTGAACAAACCATCATTTAATTCATTTAAAAAATCAATTTCAGGAGAATCTAACTCCTCATTATCTTCCACTTCATCATTAGGATCTGCCCTATCTTGCCACTCGGCTGTAAGCCCTTCGACAACCCCTCGTGTATTTTCGATTCCATATTCAAGCGTTTGCAGTAAATCCACTAACTCAACCATGGTGTCTAAAGTTAAAAATGCCTGAGGCAAAAGCGCGCGAATCTGCTGTGTTAACCGTAAGACCACTTCTGCTTTAACCACTAAGACGGCATACTCTTCTGAATCCAAACCTAATTCCTCTGGTGATAAAATATGATAAGGATTTAAGTCCAAGCTCCTTAAAAAAGATATTTCTGCATTGCCGGAATGATTATTCAAAGGGTTAGGCTGGGCCCACATCAATTGACCACAAACAGTCGACAAAAACGCGCAAAGAAAATATATAGGCTTTTTCCCCATTTTAAATAATATTGTTTTATTTATATGCAAAAACAAAGAATCGCGCCTTGCATACAACCGAAATATAAAGCAAAATCATAATATAAGATAAATGATTAATATTTAATAAAATATTTTATTAATCAAAACAAAATAGGAAAAACAGCAACGGATGGGAAAAAAATCAACCGAAGACTATAATGAAATTACTAACAAAATGGGATGCTTGAGCGTCCCTTCTTAAAATCTATAACACGATGCGCTGTACGGGTTTTGCACGGTTCCCATTCGGCAGACGCACAAAATAAGGATCGACAACACTCATATCAACGGGAGCGCCATCAACTTGAATGACTTCCTCTACATCGCCTTCTATAACATCGTCAAAATCCCCCTCAAAGTCTTCCGCAGAGTCAAAGGCCTGAGATAAACGGCGAACTGTAGGATCTAAAACCAAGGCTGGATTATCGACTTGTTTTTTCTTTAATTGAATAAAGAGGCAAGGATAACACGCCTTTCGATAGGACTCGATATAAGCTTCTACCCAACCAACAGGACAATCCCCACCGCGGTGAGTAAACAAAGCGACATCTGAAAAATGTAGACAAGCATCGTACCAGGCCTGAACGATCGGGTGTGCCTGCGTTTTCTCCGCATCAATAACGGTGAGAACACGCGTCAGGCGAAGATCATGCGCCTTTAACCAATCAGGAAAAGCCTCTAAGGCATCGATAGGGCTTTCTATCCCGCTTAGAACAAAAAAGATAACCTCTGTCTCATTAGGAGGAGGAGCGGCTAAAATACTGCCGTTATGCATGCTCCAGCTAAAGATTTTGACTGCCTCCTGCGTACTTAAAGCCTCACTGGCAGCAGGGCAAGGGAGCTCGTCTTCCGCAAAATAAAGCGCAACCGGCGTATCAGCGGGCAGACCGCTTTCAACAAGATCCGCCAAGACTTGACGACGACCAGCACCGGCAACCCCCATCATTAAATAAACAGAACTATGCATAAATTTTCGAGATTATAAAAGACTGAAGACTGCTGTCAGAATGGCTTGATTTAAGGAATTTGTAGGACGAAAGCGACGAATGTACATACGGTACTTGAGGAGCGACAACCGACCAAAAACTTAAAAGAAAGCTATTATACAGCGGGCTTAAAAGTTAAAAGCCTTAATGTGTGCGCTGTGAAGCATATAATGATCTAGCACCACCAATGCAGCCATGGCCTCCACAATGGGGACAGCCCGCGGCAGTACGCAAGGATCTAAACGACCCGTACCTGAAAACGTAACGGGCGCCCCCGAACGATCCACCGTAGCTTGAAGTTTGGCAATGGTGGAAGGAGGCTTAAAGGCAACACGAAATTGCACCGGAGCCCCTGTACTTAAGCCACCCAAAACACCGCCTGCATGGTTTGTTTTAAACGAAATAGCCTCACCTAAATTTTCAAAAACATCATTGTTCTCTGACCCTAAACGACGGGCTGCGGCAAACCCCTCCCCTACTTCGAAGCCTTTGGTTGAAGGGATAGAAAGCATAGCCTTAGCTAAATCTGCCTCTAAACGATCGAATACAGGAGACCCAAGCCCAATCGGAAGGCCACGAATATCGCAAAGAATTATGCCTCCGACCGAATCCCCCTGAGTTTTTGCAGCTTCTATAGCGGCAATCATTTTACCCGCCATGACAATATCCGGACAACGAATAGGGGTAGCTTCAATAGCTTCCCGCGTAGGCAAAAAACCTTCCAAACGTTGCATTTCCAAAGTATGCACTGCTTCTACATAAGCGATAACATCTACCCCAGCCCCCAATTTTAAACACTTAGCTGCAATGGCCCCTGCGGCGACACGGGCCACAGTTTCCCGCGCCGAGGCCCTCCCCCCCCCAGAAGGTAAGTTGGCCCCATACTTCGCGGCATACGTAAAATCTGCATGGCCGGGGCGAAAAACTTGCTGAAGGGCCGCATAATCTGCAGGCCGCGCATCCCTATTACGAATAAGTAAACCAATCGGCGTGCCCAAGGTGCGCCCCTCAAAGACCCCAGAAAGAATTTCCACCTGATCTGCCTCTGCCCGAGGACTTGTAATGGAACTTTGACCAGGACGACGACGATCTAAAGCCGACTGGATATCAGTTACTTGCAACGGAAGACCCGGAGGACATCCATCGATAACAACTCCCAGGGCCGGCCCATGACTCTCCCCCCAAGTTGTTATTGAAAAAAGCTTACCAAAAGTGTTCCCCATCTGTAATATAAGACTGCGCTATAATGGCTTTTTCAAACAAAATTTCAGACAGATGCATAATGCTTTGACCTGCCCTCTATACTTGGAGCATAGTAGACAGATATGTTAAAATTAAGCAAAGAAAGCTGTTTATGCCTGAAACGACAGAACTCGAAGGATTAACCGTTCGGCTAGATCAACTGCTCTACACTCAGGATGAAGACACGCTTCCGGAGGAGACGCCTCATGCTTTTATTTACCATTTAACCATTACCAATAACACGTCACTTAGCCTTACACTTATAGGCCGCAAATGGATCCTCACTTACGAAGATGGCGAATGTGCTATCTTTGAAGGGGATCGTATCATTGGGCAAACGCCTCACTTAAAACCGGGCGAATCTTTTTCATATAACAGTTATCATGTTGTACGGGCCAAAGCAAAGGCCTCGGGCGCTTTTTATGGCCTAGATGAAAAGGGACGTACCGTTCACGTAAAAATTCCGCCTTTCGATCTCACTATACCAGCTTAAATCTTTTCATGTTTATTACAGACCTCTGCCGCGGCCGCGAAATCGGCGCTAATTGCCTTCTTTTAGAAATGGGGCCTTTCCGTATTTTAGTCGATGCGGGGCTCCACCCAAAATATGCGGGCTGGGATGCCACACCCGACCTAGCCAAGATACCGCATAACTCCCTCGACTTCATTCTCTTAACGCACTGCCACTTGGACCATGTGGGCTCTCTGCCCGTTATTGCAGAGCGTAACCCCGGGGCTACCATTCTGACCTCTACCCCCTCGCAACTCTTAGTCGGGCGCCTCCTCATCAACTCTCATAGTGTGATGAAACGGCAAAAAGAAGAGCTCAATATCCCCGAATATCCTTTATACACTTTAACGTCTATAGGCTCCCTCGAAAGCCGCATCCTCACGATGGCGTACAAGCGGCCTCGCGTCTTTGTTGATAAAGGCGAAACCATCGAGTTTACTTTTTACTCCGCAGGCCACGTAGCGGGAGCGGCAGGCATTAGCATAAAGTATAAAAACGAAAAATGCTTTATCTCCGGCGATGTGTTATTTAAAGATCAACGCACGATCCCTGGGGCCCAATTCCCCGATGAAAAGCATGACGTCCTCGTCTTAGAAACAACCCGTGGTAATACCGAGCGCCAACCAGGAAAAACCCGCGAAACAGAAATTACGCGACTCCTGGATATGATTGCCGAAACACTCGACA
>JANYEO010000238.1 GCA_025363025.1 Opitutia bacterium | reverse complement strand
CCACGCCTTCGACCAGATCTTCCGGCGTGCCTACACCCATCAGGTAGCGCGGCTTGTGGGCAGGCAGGCGGTGCGGTGTGTGCGCCATGATGCGCTGCATTTCCTCCTTGGGCTCGCCAACGCTGACGCCGCCGATCGCATAACCGGGCAGGTCGAGTTCGACCAGAGCGTCCAGCGATTCCTGTCGCAGGCCTTCGAACATGCCGCCCTGGACGATGCCGAACAGCGCGTTCGGGTTTTCAAGCTTTTCAAATTCGGTGATGCAGCGCCTGGCCCAGCGCAGGCTGAGCGCCATCGACGTTCGCGCCTCGGGCTCGGTGGTGATGTGGCCTTTGGTGTCGTTATTTTCTATGATGAAACCGAGGGCCTGCAGGCCTTGAATCATAGCTTGCGTGTCATCGCAGACTGGAAGCCCTTCTAGCGTAGTTTTGCCTGAGCTAAGGGCCCCCAGGATGAGGGCGCGGGCCGCTATACTTTTTGACCCTGGTAGTGTTACCTCTCCACAGACGGGAGCTGACCAAGGGTGAATAGCTAGGGATTGTGACATCCCTTATTTGTGGGAGGTGTATCGGTGAACCGCAAGCCTTGGGTTAGCTTAAGTAAGCGGTCTTTTAAGCTTGCGCGGCCCGTGCAATGCAAGGCTCTTGATCCCGTAGGACGCGGTCTATATCAAGCAAGATTTTATTGGCGCCGGCTTCGTCTTTTGCGATGCCGACGATATAGTCTTGGTTAACTTGATCCGAAGCATAATTGCCGATATTGGAGGCATTAATATTGGATACTCGGCTGACTGCATCTACAAGTAGCCCCGTGGGGATCATTTTGCCAGTGCTGAGGATTTTTTCGACAACAATGATACAGGTTTCCTCGGTTGCTTCTACTTCAGGTAATCCGAAGCGTAGGCGTAAATTGATAATAGGAATGACAGTGCCTCTCAAATTAATGACGCCTTTTAAAAAAGCAGAGCTATTCGGTAATGGAGTGATGGCTGTGGCCGAGATAATTTCCCGTACTTTTAGGATATTCATCCCGTATTCGACGTCGTTGAGGAAAAATGTCAAATGCTTGTTGTCTTTGTTTTTGAGGGTAGGGGTAGGGGTAGTCATAAATAGGGGTATCAGGTCTTGGTATGAGTCTTTATATCATAAATGTTCTTCAAATGCCAATAGCGAAAAAGAGCGCCCGGTGAGCGCTCTTTTTGCGGAGTTGCTTGAAGTCGTTTTTATTGATTAAGCATTTTCATCTACCCAGCGTTTAATCCCTTTGATTTGCCAGGTTTCGCGGGCATCCCCAATGACGGTTTCAACGGTTTCGCCTGTTTTCTTAGAAAGTAAGACTTGGCCTAACGGTGTTTTGTAGGAGAGGACATCTTTTGCAGGGTCACTATCCCACGCCCCTAAAATGGCGAAGTGGTGGGTTTTTTTCGTTGAGCCTTCGAGAAGTTCTACGATAGAGCCGATACCGACCGCATTGAGAGGAGCTTCTGTAAAATCTGTTACAACGGCCCGGGCCAGTTCGGACTCAAGCAAGGCTTTGCGCGCGAGGAGGATTTCTTGATCCTGGCGTGCCATTTTGTACTCGGAGTTTTCCTTGAGGTCCCCATGTTCGCGGGCTGTGACAATGGCTTGCTTGTTCTCCGGTAATTTTTCACTGACCAGGACTTCATATTCTTTCTTCCGGCCTTCGTAGCTGCCTGCGGAAACAATTAAGCGTTCCGTTTCTTTTTGACCATCAGACGTAAGGAGGGACTGAATGGTTGGGAAGCGTTTGATAAAGCGGGCTAGGAGGGATTTTTTTGTCAATTCCTCAAACCCTTGGCTTAAAAGGAGCGCGTGAGCCAAGTCGTGCGCTGTTTCTGGGGAAGCGTTGGCTAATAAATCTGAAACTAAAGCGGCATCGTCGCTTAAATACTCAGCCAGGGGAATCCGGCGGTTGGTGTTGAGTTGCAAAGCCTCGTAATCGATTGCGTATAAGGCAGCGCCTAGGAGGCGAGGTGTGAGCAAAGGCTTTAGGACGGCTGCAAACTTCCGGCTATCTCTGTTTTTAAAAATCCAGGTAATGACAGGCCCTTTGAGGCTTTGTTCGTCTAGCCATTTTAAGAGGGTTTCTTGCAAACGTTCACCAAAGCTTTGATCGACGAGGTAAGCCATGCACTCTTGGGTGAATTTGCCGCTACTGGTGCGTAAAAGATCTTGTACCACTACGACCCAAGTGTCGGGATAGACACGGGTAAGTAGATTTAGAAAACGTTTATAGCAGGTAGGAGGCAATGCTTCTGCGACATCAGCCAACCGGTCTTTGGCACGCTCAAGTAAGGCAGAAGAAGTAGGCTCTAGTGTCTCGACATCTGCTTCGAGGTGGCGAGCTAAGTCATTACGGACCCAAACACCATGAAGCCGTTCTGCATCAGACAGTTGGCGTGCATTTTGAATGGCCTCGGTTAAAACTTCGAGGATTTTTGGCAGGTCGCTGGCAATGGCCTCGACGCTACCAGAGAGGTGAAGAAGTTTTTCCGCTATTAAAATCTGTTCGCGTGGGTTGCGGATTGCGTAAAAATTTTCTAATATTTCGTCTTCGATTTTGATAGGTTCATCACGAAGGATATAGGGCTCGGTTTTGCGAGAAGGGCAAGCAATGCGGGCGTCTTGATTGATTTGCTTGCGTGCATTGAGCCACCATTTTTTAAAGCGTGTGTCGCCCACAACTTTTGCTAGGAGCCGTTCAAGCTCTCCCGAAGAAGCGGTTTGATTAGGGAAAGTAGCTAAGGCCTGGGCTATTAGCTCTGCCGGGTTGTTTTTTGCTAGGTCTTCAATGACAGCTGTTTCTGTGTGTTTGCGAACGAGTAAGCTGTCGTTTTTGAGTAGTTCCAATTTGTCTGCGCAAAAAGCAGGGTCCATCGCATGCCCTTGGCGATCGGCCTCAAAGTCGATAATGAGGCGATTGTCGGCCGGTTCGTAAGCAGAAATTTTACCAAAGCCCCAGCTAGGGTGCAGGCAGTACGTTCCGGGCCGCATGGCCTCTAGTTTTTGACGGAGCCCTTTGAGTTTAGGGTTACGTTCGATGATTTGATCAATGACCGTTTCGTTCATATTGGCAAGTCTTTCGTCCGTTGCGCAGAAAACACTCCTCCCCGGTTTCGATTGGTGAAAACCGGTGTACGTGTCCCCCACTGAATAATTTATACTGTGTCAGGCTCTATTGGCATCGGTCAAGCTTTCACTCGCAGATTTTACTGAAATATCTATATTTTATTTTTACATTCAGCTTTGTTTTGTGGCAGGCAGTCTATAGGCCAGGGCCAATGGTAAAATAAGGGCTAATGCGCCTCCTGCATAAGTCGTCAAAGAACCTGCCCAAAAATAAAGAAAAGCCGCTAGTAAAGGACCAATCGCCCTCCCTAGGGAGGCTGCCGAGCGAAAAATACCCATATCTCGGCCTTGATGATCAGCCGTTGAGTAAAGGGACGTAAGGGCCATAAGGGCGTTCATGAGTCCACTCGCTAAAGCAACAAAGCCAGCGGCTAAAAAGAAAAGTCCTTTTGTATGAGCCATGGAGAGCCCGACAAAGCCCATGATCCCGATCACCATGCCTGCTAGACAAAGGGGTTTTTCTCCAAATTTTGGGGCTAATCGACGAACGAGTCCTCCTTGGGTCGCAATCATGATGAGCCCGACATAGGCAAATAGGCCGCCATTTTCAGCTGGGGTAAAGTCAAGTCGCTCTTTAGCGAGGAAGTTTAGGCTGAACTCCATGCCGCTAAAGGCGAGAATGAAGCAAAAATTAACCCAGCTGGCTTGTCGAACGGAAGGGTTTTGGGCGTAAATGAAACTGGTAAAGCGTTTCCAGGGAGTTGTTAAGGGCTGAATGAGCCGCTTTGATTTTGGCAATGTTTCCCCAAAGGCCATCAAAACCCAGATTAAGTTGAGTAAGCTGAGAGCCAAAGCGATGAGCGCAGGGACTGAGAAAGGATTGATGCCCCAGGTGGCCCAGCCCGGATAGTAGGTGAGTAAGTTTATTTTAGCAGAGAAGCCTCCAATGGTAGGCCCTAGAATAAAGCCGAGCCCAAAGGCAATGCCAATGAGGGCCATGCCTTTGGCGCGTTCTTTACTGCTAGTTAAATCTGCAACAGCCGCAGTGGCCACAGACATATTGGCGCTCATAGCCCCGGTTATCATGCGGGAGGCAAATAAGAGTGCAAACGAGCCGGAGAAAACCCATAGTGCATAGCCTACAACTGTACCCGTGATACTAGATAACACAATAGGTCGGCGCCCAACGCGGTCAGAAAGCCCTCCCCAAATGGGCGCAAAAATAAATTGTAGAAGCGAATAAAGCCCGGCCATACACCCTCCAAATAAGACGGTGACGAGGAAGTCCGATTGTGGACCTGTCCCTGGGGTTAAGTTTCTTAGAAAAGAGAGACTTGCTCCTAGGAAACCGCTACCGCCTTCTTGTTCCAAGTAATATTGGAGCATAGACGGAAATAGGGGGAAAATAAGAGAAAACCCAATAAGGTCAATAAGCAGAGTCAAAAAGACTGTTCCTAAGTGCGCGTGGCGTTTCATAATATAAAAAACTGAGTATAAAGGCTTAAGGAGCAGAAGGTGTGTCTTTTATTAACCTTTTTTTTAAGGCTGCCAAAACATTGTCAGGGGCAAAGCGGTTTAAATCGTTTTGTGTAAAGCGGGCTACTTGTTTCACTAAGCTAGAGCTCGTATAAAAGTATTCTTGGTTTGGCATGAGAAAAATCGTCTCGAGTTGAGGGCTTAAATGTCGATTCATTTGAGCCATTTGGAATTCATGCTCAAAGTCTGAAACCGCGCGAAGCCCCCGGATAACGGCAATGGCACCCATTTGCTTGGCAAAGTCTACAGTTAAGCCATCAAAGCTCATAACTTCTACTTTAGGTAGGTCTTGAATATTGGGACGAATGAGTTCTACGCGCTCTTGGGCTGAAAAGAGGGGGCGCTTGTGTTCGTTATTTGCCACGGCCATAATGACTTTATCAAAAAGCTGTGTGGCTCGGCCTAGCACGTCTAGGTGGCCGCGTGTAACGGGGTCAAAGGTGCCAGCATAAAGGGCAGTTCTCATATTTTAGAAGGTGCCCAGGATAGGGCGCGGCGTTATTCGCATTTAAAAGATCTTGTTTGGCAAGTTATTTAAAGTTTTCAAAATTTACAGTAGGGTTATGGTTTAGGCTTGATTATCTTCTCTAGGTGGTTGGGTATGTCAGGGCGGGCTTTTAAACTATAAGCTCTTTGTTTATTTCGTGGTCAACCTCCCCAATATTCTAACACTTTCCCGGATTCCCTTCCTCTTTTTCGTGGTGGGGCTCTTGTATTTGCCGTTTGAGGGGGCGCAGACGCTTGCTTTTGCTTTATTTGTTATCGGCAGCGTGACGGATTGGTTAGATGGCTTTTTGGCTCGTCGCTATGGGATTGTCTCTAAATTTGGCAAGCTGATGGACGCTTTGACGGATAAAGTCTTTATTGTTGGAACGTGTGTGGCTTTTTTGGCGGCAGGTATTTTGCCTCAGTGGACAGTGGTTTTGGTGCTGCTTATTATATCGCGCGAGTTTTTTGTAACGGGGCTTAGGCTGGTAGCGGCGAGCCAGGGGTGTGTGATTGCCGCTGAAAAAGCCGGTAAGCTTAAGACTTTTATGCAGATGGTAAGCCTGGGAACCCTCTTAGCTACACGAGCCTTAGCCATTGATTTCCCTAATGGACTGAGTGCTAGTTTTTTAAGCGATGTTCATACTATTGGCCTGTGTTTATTTGGACTCGCTACTTTAATCACACTTTATTCAGGCTTTGGTTACTTAGTGCGGTATGGTTATCTTTTGCGAGATCCCGATCAATCAGGTTAAGACATTCACCCTTCGATAATTATTAAATGAGTGCACGTTTCCCTTGGGTTTTACGTTTACCCCGTAGCTGGGTTCTTAATGCGGCTACTTTAGGCCCGTTGGGCCGTATGGGGCGCGCCCCTGGTACTTTAGGCTCTATCGCCGGTGTTTTTGGCTATACGCTCTTTTTTTACCCATTGCCGGGGCTGACGTATTTATTGCTCTTGGGTGCTTTAATTTACGCTGCGGCAGGTATTTGTGAAGAGGGGGCCCATTTGCTAAATGCCAAAGACCCAGGGGAGATTATTTTAGATGAATTTGCGGCCATGCCCCTTTGTTTTATCGGGCTTGAGGGGGCGATGGAAAAATACCCGATGTGGCTCATCTTGCTCGCAGGTTTGGCCTTATTTCGGTTTTTTGATATTTTAAAACCTCTTGGAATTAAGTACTTACAACGCTTTCATGGCGGGTGGGGGATTGTTGTGGACGACTTAGCCGCAGCTTTGGCAACGGCTTTAGTCTTACACGTAGGGCTATTTCTGCTGGGTTAGTCTTTCTAATAAAGCTTCTAAGGCTACTGTGTAGCCTCTTAGGCCGAGGCCACTGATAACGCTTTTGCAGGCTCCTGCGGTTATCAGGGTATGGCGAAAGCTTTCCCGGGCATGAACATTGGCGATATGAACTTCTATCGCGGGTAATTGAATGCCTAGCAGTGCATCGCGCAGGGCTACACTGGTGTGCGAGAGGCCACCGGGGTTTATGATAATGCCTTGCACCCCTTCATCTTTCCATGTCCAGAGGTGATCAATTAAGTCGCCCTCATGGTTAGATTGATAGTCTAATAAGGTAAAGCCTTGCTTGAGTGCTGCGGCTTGCAAGCAGTGGATAATGTCTGGGAGCGTTAAATGGCCATAGATGGAAGGTTCTCTTTCTCCCAGGCGATTAAGGTTAGGGCCATGTAATAGGGCAATTTTACTCATAGGGGACACTCCGACGGAATAAAGGTATAAGGGAGATTGAACTTCTCAGCGGCTTCTTGTGCAAGGGCTTGAACGCCAAAAACTTCAGTTGCGTAATGCCCGCATAGATAAACATTGAGCCCTTCTTCTTGGGCTTGCGCAAAGTGGCTTTGGCGAAGTTCGCCTGTAATAAAAGTATCAATGCCTTCTTTTTGCAAGCTGCCCATAACGCTGGCCCCGCTACCAGATGAAATACCAATGTGTTTAGGAATTTCTGGCCCAAATTCGAAGGCTTTCATGCTGGGAAAGTGTTGTAGTAGGCGGCTTTTGAGGGTCGCTCGATTTTCTAGAGGCCTTACATGTACGCCAATGTGGATGTTTTCATAAGGGACAAAGCGCCCGATGATCTCCATTTCTAGTAGTTTTGCAATTAAGGCATTATTACCAATTTCCGCATGAGCATCGAGGGGTAAGTGGCTGCTATAAACGGCACACCCGTTTTCAATTAAGAAGCGGTATTTTTCGAACAAAGGGCCTACGATCGGGCAAGGGGTGTTCCAGAAAAGACCATGATGAGCAATAACTAGATTGGCCCCGTTTTCAACCGCGCTTTTGAGTGCGGGTAGGGAAGCGTCTACAGTCGCAGCAATACCGCGAATAGGTTCTTGGGTTGCAAATTGAAGCCCATTATACGCTCCGGGAAAGTCAGGAATTTGCTGTTTTTTTGTACGTTCATCCAGGAAAGTAAGAACGGTATTTAGTGAAATCATGTAGTGAGAAAAGGCTAGGTAATGAATATTTAAACTGCAAGGAGAAGTCTTTTGATTTAATATTTTTGTTAAAATTTATTGATTATTTGGTTAAATTATGCAACTATTCGTCCATGAATCGACAAAATAACAGCGACTGGGCCCCTTATCTGACAACTTTGGCTACGACCACAATGGGTGGTTTTAGTATAGGGGGGGGGGCCCGGTGCCTTACTTGGATTAGTTGCGGGGATGGCTGATGAGTACCTCATTGCGCACGACTACATGGATAAGCATTATTTGAGCTTGAGCAGTTTTTGGTCATCCATGGTGCATAATACTGTTTCGTTAACACCATTGCCTGAGTTGGTAATGAAAACGGTAGCTGTAAGTGTAGGGCCTATGGTTAGTTATCTTACGGGTGATTTTTTGGATTTTAAACAAAAACTATCGGGGCCCATGGATTCTTTGCTTACATTGAATCGTTTATTTGATTCTAGTGACATTCTTTCGATTCAGGAGTTGAATCGTATTTACGATACGGCTTGGCAATCGCCCAAAGAAGCTTTCGAGATCATTCAACAGGATATTGCAAGCATAGCGGCCAACCCATTTTTAACTAATATTGCGGGTTCTATTCTTTGTGGTTTGGCCTCGGTTGGGATTGATCAAGCGTCAATTCATGTTTTGGGCGACATGGGTAAACAAAATTTTGGGAGGACGCTTTTGTATCAATCACAAGGTATGACTCAGATCAAAGATATTTCAATGAAGGGCTTGAAAGTGGCAGGCCTCATGGCGGGCAAAGAAGTGGTGAAGTATGGGGTTCAGTTAGCTCAAAAAGCCATTGTTTCTAATCAAACGACTTTAGTGTCTAATAAAAGTACAGATTTACTGTTAAAGGGTAATAACGGTCAAAAAATAGCGCATGCGGAAAATGGTAGAGAGATACAGCAAAATTTAATCGATGATATTAATCTTCTTGCGTCAGAGAGTACGCAAGTCCTTCAAAAAAGTATGAGTGAGCTCGCTTATGCCTTGATGTCTTTTCACCCTTTGCAGCAGCTGGCGCCAGAAGCTTTGGCTTGTTTTTTGCCAACGTTGATTATAGGCCAACTATGGCAAGCGCCTATCGCAGCACAGTATAAAACACTCGAAAAGTCTTTGGCTAAAGCGAAATTGACGACTCGTGATATTGAGACGGATATCGCAAATAATATAGAAGCTATAAAGTTACGCGACGGAGATAATTTTGCGCATAAGGCTTATGATGCGGTTTTATCTAAAAAACAGGAGGTTGAAGCGGCCTTGGCCGATTTAAATATTGAAAAGTCAATAAGCACCGAAGGTTTGTTAACTTTGGGGTTCGTAATGGATGCGCTCTATTTGCCTTATAAATATATTGCAGACGGCATGAGTTCTGCTGCGCTATATGGCGTGCATAGCTACTTGAAAGCGGCTTATGGTTTTTTCAATAGTCCCATGGCTCTCAACTTAAACAATCAGGCTTTAATTCGTTCCCAGGAACGAGTTGGCGAATTAATGAATATTCTTAATACATCCGAGGTGAGGCATGCACAGCACGCGACGCATGAGGCTTCTAGTATTATTTTTGATAGTTATCAATTAAAGCTGGATGACCATATCATTGTTTCTATGCCTCATTTAGAATTAGCGTTAGGTGAAAATTATTTGATAACAGGCCCATCTGGCCAAGGGAAAACCAGTACACTGATTGATTTAAAGCAAGGTGTTATGGGGGCTTTAAGCAGTACGGGTACAATATTATTACCCATAGTAGAGGGGCATGTAGCAAAAGTTGTTTTTATTGATCAAAAACTCTATTTGCCCCCTCAGGCAACCCTGCTGGAAACACTTTACTACCCAAGCATATTGACTACTGAAAATAAAGCAGGGATTCGTGAGCAAGTCATCGAGTTTATGCAAGCCCTCGATATGGATGAATTTATACACGATACTGCTGCCTCACAGGGGTTGTTGAGTAGGCTCGATAGTGCTTCTTTTAAACTCAGTGGGGGTCAGGCAAAGAAGACCGCTTTTATCCAAGCTTTTTTTGCGGAGCCGGACATTTTGATTTTAGACGAGAGCTTTACGGGCCTTGACGCTCAATCTTTGACCAAAGTGCAATCTTTTTTGACAACTTATCTGCCTAAGGCGACTATTTTAAGCGTGGATCATGAAGGCAATCATCATAATGATAGCCATTTCTATGACATAGAGCTTCATTTTGAAGGAGGCAGTGTTAACCAAGCGCCCCTTTCTCCCTTTGTTCTTGATAATAATGGGGTTATTGCGACGAACGTCAGTGATGAAAGTTCATGGGATCCTGTCTGTGACTATCTCCCCCCTGAATCCACCATCCTTTTTCCTGACATGGACATGATGTGTTAAGTGATGGGGGCTCAGTATTTTCACTCTTGCGCTTTTACTCTCTGTGCTGCTCCTATAGAGTTATGTTGCAGAATAAAATCCAGGCAGTGGTTTTTGATATGGACGGTACGATTTTCGCTACCGAGGCCCTTTATTTTGCGGCCTGGCAGCATGCGATGGAGGTGCTGGGCCTTTCTATGCCGTCCCACGTTTATAATTCCTTAGTTGGGCTTCATTTCGATGATTGTCGGGTCATTTTAAAAGAATATATTCCGTGTGCGCAAACGATGGATCGTTTATGCGATTTGTCAGATATCCACTTTGTGAAGGCTATTTCCTCTGGAGATATCCCTTTAAAGGAGGGAATTCATGATTTGCTTGATTATTTAGAGGAAAGGGGGCTTCCCTGTGCCGTTGCGACGAATACAGAGAAAAGTCGAGCCCAGTTAAAGTTAAAGTCTAGTGGCCTATTTGACAGATTTAAAGCCGTTATTGGGGGTAATTGTGTGACGCATCCCAAGCCTGCCCCTGATATTTTTTTGAGAGCGGCCGAAGCCCTTGGCATTTCTCCAGAAGCTTGTTTGGCGTTAGAAGATTCACCTGTGGGGGTAACGGCGGCGTACCAGGCGGGGATGACTGTTTTTATGATCCCTGACATGGTGCCTGCCTCGGATGAAGCGCGGGCGCAGGCTACGGCTGTGTACCCTTCGCTTTTTGATGTGATTGCTTGGCTAAAGGAGAAAAAAGGCCTTTAGTGGAAAAATTTATTGAGTATTTCTTTAAAGCGCTTTTAAATAACCCTTACGAAAAGATAGGGCTGCTCTAAAAAGAAGCGGCCTTTTGCTTTTCTTATTTTTCTTCTCTTATTACATCTACCGCGTGACCGTTTGCCTATCGTTAAGCATGAATAATCGATTCTCTTTTCAGGGATTTTTTATAGGTTTGCGTCCGCAAGCCATTCAAATTTCCCGTCGATTGGCATTTCTTAGCTCACGTAGCTGGGATGCTTAAGTTTTTAGTCATTACGCTTTAGCTAATGGACGCTGGACCAAACCCGCTAATTACAGTGCGTGGGCTGTGTAAGAGCTTTGACGCTACTCAAGTATTAAGAGATTTGTCTTTCTCTATTGCAGAGGGAGACCTGGTTTCTATCATTGGCCCTTCAGGGTGCGGAAAATCAACGCTTCTGCGTTGTTTAAATTGCCTGGAAATATTAGATTCTGGGACGATCACGATCGCAGGGTTACGTTTGCACCGAGAGGGCTTGCATCAAAAGCCAGATTCTCAGTTTCATGCCCGGGCTCATGCCTTAAGGGAAGAAGTGGGAATGGTTTTTCAAACCCCAAATCTTTT
>JANYEO010000227.1 GCA_025363025.1 Opitutia bacterium | reverse complement strand
TATGTAGCAAAATTGTAAAAATGATAACAACATGAACGTAAACATCAAGATACACCGGTGCTTCAACATGCAGAGCTTTACTGTCCGGGATTTTTCGTTCGCGAACCTCGTATTCATCTCTGCGTCAAATTCCACCTGTGGGAGTTGTAACATTGTCTCGTTTTCGCGCGGTCGTGCTACTCTTTCCGGAGCTAAATCAATTCTGTCCATTTCTTAGCTCGTGCCAATAAATAGTTACGTTCTACTTAAATAAGACGACGAAAGTTTTTTTTAATATCTTAAGCTTGCACACGCACATGTTACTTAGAAAAATACTGATATACTACAAGGAAGACGAGGGCAAAAAGAATTAATGCGACAGCACAAAAAGAACTTATTAACATTATCTGCATCTCATTGTTTCTCTTTCTTTCATCTTCCTGTTTCTGCCTGATTTGTTTTATTTGTTTTTCAAGTGCGTTCCTTAGGAAGACCCTTTTTGTTATTATTGACTCGCTCAAAAACTTTTTTATTGGCTCATACGAAGCCATCGGATTTCCGCAAATTTGTTGAAGGGCAAGAATAACTTTGTTGACTCCTTCCTCTACTCCCTCCTTCTCACGCTTCCTCCACCTTTGCTCGCTTGCCTTTTTCGTCCAGTATGCATGTAGTGTTCTATTCCCATTCTTCTTCTCCTCCTCCTCCTCCTCTTCCTTCACTTCTGCCAGGTCTTTTTCAACTTGTGACTTTATGTCTCCTTCCATTTCAGAGAGAATCGTGTTTGCTATTCTCTTTTTCTCTCGCTCTGATTCCTCATAAGACATTTCGTCAGCCATTTTTTTCCAGCAAATTTCAAGTTTTAAGGTTGCTAGGTTTCTCGTTTCTACTTGATGTTGGTCGTTTTGGAAAACGTTGAACATGTCCTTTCCTGTTATTTCCCTAGGAGCTGCTCTATTCTGAGGGGGTGGTTGTTCTGCCTGATACATCGAGTTGCCATAAATACTCCTTACCGCGTCTATAGTTTTATTTCGTTCGATCTCTGCAAGCCTTTCTACTTCCTTCTTCTTCGCCCTCTCTCTTTCCTCTTCCATTTCCATTTCTGCTTTTTGTTTCTTTACCTCGTCCATATACTTCTGTACTGCATCTGCCGCTGCTTTCTCGATAGTTTCCTTATCCTCTCTACTCAGTAGTTGATTAATTTCTGCGTCTGTGAATTGAGTCCCGTTTACTGTTCCCGCTCCTTCTTCTCCTCCTCCACTATTTATTATTGCCTCTATCGCGGTCGTCGTACCGACAAAAATTCCTGCTGCTGCCATAGTTTGTGCAGTTCGTCTGGCCAGTATTCTAGCAATTATAATTGCCCTTTTTTTAAAGCTCAGACTTTCAGCACCCCCCGCCAATCTAATGTAGCCATTGTTACGTGTCGCCATTCTTTGTGCAAGTCGGCGTAGAGCTCTGAGCAGCATGCCGAACGGAGACCGAGGGAAGCGGGGGAGGCTCGAGATGATGCTGGCGGCGGTGATCTTGCTGGTAGCGGTGATCTATCAGAAAAAAATGAAATTGTATTTAAGAGAAGCAACAATTTAGAAGTGTACTCGCCTCCTTCTGTCTTTCTCCGTCGTTCTGAGGAAGCTGTTGCAGCAGACAAATGATGATGGTTGCAGCTTCCTTCGCATCCTCTTGCAAGGTTGAAATCTAAAAATAGTTCTTTGTTTAGAAACAAATCTGGACAGCAAAGTTAAATTAGGTACGTACCTCTTCGTCGGATTCTAAGTCCAACATCTCAGGTGTGGCCACCACAGCGGTGTTGAGTCCTTGTTCGTCCTCATCGTTGAAGACGGGAGAGGTCGGGTAAGACTCAGGTGCAGGGTCGGTTACAGCATCTTCAGGTGGCGGAGGATCGTCGTCATAGTAGAACGTAGAGCATTCTACTAGTGATAGAATGAGCACGAACTTCACGAAGCCGAGCATGATTTTTGAGTCCTCTCTTCTGGAGGCTCAGAAAGCGAGTGACTCTTAAGCCGTATCTTGAACGTAGCTTGGTTACTGGGCAACCGCCCCACCCACCCAGAAAAACGCACCAACAAAAAGGCAGGACGCTCTCATTTTTAGCAGACACTGAAAATATTTCTGAGACGATAAAATAAATTACTCCAGATTTTTTCCTACCTTCAATTAGTTGATATTTTTAATTCCTAAAGTCATTAAAATAAATATTTATTCTAATTTAAGGTTAAATTTTTCAGTGCTTGTTAGTGTCATTTTTCCATGAAAATCTTAAACTTCCTCCGGCTTCTAAGGTCAACCGTCACACGGCTGATCCTGCCGCCGCCGCCGCTGCCAACGCTGTTTTGAGGCGTTTGCCGGAAAGCTTCGTTATCGACTCTCTTAGCTTCGTAACCGTGGTCTCATTTTCTACTGCTGCTGCTGCTGCTTTTGCTGCGGTCCTGCCGTTTCCGCCAAGCTTGTTTACTTAGCTCCTTCATCCAAAAACTGGTCAAGGATGCTAACAACGTCGTTCGACTCTCTCAGCTTGGCAACAGTGGTCTCATTTTCTGCTTCTGCTGCTGTCGCTGCGGTCCTGCTCGTTTCCGTTAATAGTCAATCTGCTTCATCGAAAACTGACCCAAGATGCTAACGGTTTTCTTAGTCCTCCCTCCTTCGTACACGTAAGATTAGCAGTAGATAGTTTATTTCTTAGAATCCGTAGCGTACTTGGAGAGGATTATGAACTTTACAAAGAGGGCAATAATCTTGATCGTTAACTGAAGGAATTAGTGCGCTGCCGTAAGGTAACGAGTGAATTCCACAATTAAGAAGATAGCGTTTATCATCAAAGCTACTGAAAGCTAATTTGCTGATTTCTGCGGTATATATACAGTGGGTTTTGGATCTCATTTGAACTTGCTTTATGTGCACACTTTCATATGTAAGAACACATTTCTTATAATTCTCAAAGGTCAGTTTCTGTCGATAACTTCGGGTAACGCCCTTGCATTTACTTTTAAAGAGGTTGTCATTTTTTTCGGGGTTATTAAGCTCATACGCGTATGTTTTTGAGCGAAGGCCACACCAAGAGGTCATTTTATCGGAACAAAGCTCATCCTTGAAAAAGCCAAGCTGATTCTTATTTGCATTGCTGAAGTTGGGGTGGTCTTGCGGGTAGTTAGAAAAATCAATTATATGATAAAGTTTTAAAATATTGTCAGTTTTTTTCCTATTTTTGACTTCAAGAATCAGAGAGTCTGTGTCACTCATCAGAACATTACAATCGCCCAAGATTGGCTTAATAGTTTCGTAGTATTTTTCGTACATAAAACATTTTGAGCGTTCTAAAATTGTGAAGCCGCATGCAAAAGGCTTGTTCATAACAACGGTGTTTTTTCTCAAAAAAATTATAACTAGTCCTTCGGTAATAATTTTTAGGGACATGTATCTGGGATTTGCGAGGTGCTTTCTTACTTGCGCCTGTGTGTGGCAAAATTTACATTCCAAAAGTTTCCGCATATTTTGAATAGTTTTTCCAAATGTTGAATTAACAAATAATTTGAAAAGTCTTTTTACAAATTCTGAACTACTTTCAGACCTCTTTGCGGTGCAGAAGTCTGTGTAGGACTTGAAAAAGGTCTCTTGCTTGAAGGCAAGAACGCGGTGGATTTTTTTAAGTTGCATTCCTAGTTTTAGATACAACACTAGATTCATATAGTGTAAGACGTATTTTTTTCGGGGGAGAAAAGTAGCACCCAATTTTTCTGACGACACGTTTTTTCTTTCGGGGTGAAGTATCTTAAGACAATCTGAAAAGGTAGTTTTTTTGCCTGCGTAGTTAACCAAAATAACCAGAGCTGTGTGTTACCGTTAGCGTAAGGGCTGAGCATGCCTGAGGAAATAGCGAGCTTTTCTGGAGCTAACGGGAAGCTGCCGTGATTCTCATGCAGATTGACCGGATATTCGAGATCAACTTCCAAAATGTAGCCCTCTTCTTGATTGTCGGTCATGTCAGACCACCTCAGTTCCTCTACCTCATCTTCACTTAACCACCTATGTAAGTAGGACAGTACAAATAAAACAAGTTTTAAGTTTACTCATAGGTCCTACTTACCGATACGATTTCACGGGCATGGGCTTACACTGCGCGTCTCCGTACAGATTATTAGCTGAGAAAGAGAAATGTATTGTTTGCACAAAAAATTAATTTCTGGCTTACCATCAATGTAGAGTAAACTACTGTAGAATTTTTTCCCGTTCTGGAACGTTTGAGGTCCCGACTGGCAATATCGCTGATTTACAAACGACATCCCTCCTGCGCAAGAATATTTTACTGCGCTATTTGACAAAGTCATCCTGTTAGTTACCTCTTATGTTTTGTTCAACAAGTAACAGTTGGTCAACGTCTGAGATAAGCTCAATTTCAACTTTTGTCATTTTAAGCATCATGTCAAAGGCAAGATGAGGGGTGGAAATGTAGTGGCTGGAAATAATAAATAATTTAATTCTCTGTGCGTAAAAAAATTAAATAAGATCTTACCAGCAATCGAGGTGAAAATCTTTCAAAACTGTTTCTCTAAATTGTTGAAAACATTCGCAAAGTAAAATTGTGTCTGATATAACATATAACATCGTGTAAGCCAACATATCTTCACATTGAAAGGATTCAAAGACATCCTTTGCATGACTGTAATCTTCTTGCGATATAGTTTTATCTGTCAGGCTTGAGTAAAAATCCCGTAGGGGAGGGATTTGTTTCGTTTTTTTGAGATAACTTAAACTTCGTACGGCTTCGTAAGGGTAGACACCTTTCCGTAGGAGCAACTTTTTTTTCTTATCGTCTCCAACGGGGTATAAACCCGTTTGATCAAGGTAAAGGAACTGATTAGAGGGGTCCCTTGTTAAATCGTTTACAAGTTCCCCCAACGAGGCTTGCAAAAACGAAAGAGAGTCCAGTAAATGGTAGGAATTGATCGTTATCGTCCTAAACTTTTCCGAATTCAGGGGTAGACCGGTTAATTTTTTTATTCTTGAATTTCCTCCGACAGCCTGTACTAGAAAGTGGGAATCGTAGCCAGACAGGTTGTGACAAAACATGGGGATATTTGTCATACTTTTTCTATTTAGGTTACAAGCGTTGTGCGCAGCCCCGAGGTATTTCCCAGTCATATGGCAATGGTCCTTAACCCTGTCTTCGTGCAGGTCTTCCTCGCAAATGTGGCAAACCTTGGACTGAGAAAACTTGCGCTCTTCCTTTGCAGTCATTTGCACTAGTGGAAATTGGACTGTCTGAGCTAATAACTCCTCTTCATAGTCCAGCATTTTATTAATTAAATGATGAACGCAGTCCTTTCCATAATATGACTCTTGACGTTCAATTTTTTGGGTAAACGAGTTAATTATGACCATACAGTAGGCGATAGGGATTTGCTCAAAGATAAGTTTTGTTTTATGGCAGCAGGGGTTGGGATCGCAAGTCAAACATTTTTTTTTCACTCTTTCTTGAGCAGCTTCAAAGTCAAAAAAGCCGACAAAAGGAACTAAAAATTTATGATTGTGATTCTTAAAGGACATAACCTCTCCAGGTTTCGGCATGATTATCTCCTGCGGTTTGTTGTCATAACATGCCTCCTTGTGCGCTCGCATATTAATTAAAGAGGTAAACTTTTGAAAACAGTTCGGACAATGAGCCGCCCGCTCGTAAGATATTTTTCCGCCTGCACCCCTGTACGTCCTTCGTAGGAGGGTATTCAAATTTTCAACGTATGCATAGTGAGATACTACTTTCTTGTTCACTACTATTTTGTAAAGAATTAAAGTTATATTTTCCCGCGCATCGTGTTTCCTTGTAACGTGCAGCGGGTATATTTTCTTTTCCTCTGCGTAAATCACGTTTATTCCTATGCTTCGATCTGCGTTTGCATTTTCAAACTTTCTGATTTCATTCAACTTGACCGGTGTTCTTACAGTTATATTCAGCTCGCTCCTTATAAATTCTTGTAGTTTTTTTTTATCTTTCGTTTTTGTGAAGTGATAAGCTATAGCTTCAAAAAAGCAGTTGTTGTCGTCTCCGACAGACTTAAGTTTTTGGAGCGAGTTTAGGTACTTGACTGACAGCATTCCGCAGCTTCCGTTCAACGGCGGGCAAGCTCCAATTTCCAGGTCAGTATACATGATCTCATCCAGGACCCAACCAGAACCGTGCTCCAAGAAATCGTCAATTCTGTTCTGGGCTGTTTGTTTTGCTGCAAACAGACATCGATTTATGTCCCTCTTGCTGTACAGCTGCTGTGCCTTTGACCGAAGACATACTACGTAGCGCTGGTAATTATTTGACGCCTCATCTAAGGGCTTTAAAAATTCGCCGTGCCAAATGATTGACACCTTCACCGTCTTTTTTAAACTTAGTTCGTACCTCAGTACGTCAAACATTTGAAGTTTATCGTGTTGATATACTTTTTCAAGGGACGTCATTTTCTCTTCGTATGTCCTTCGATAAGAGACGCACGATTTTTTAAGGGCGCACTGCCTCATTTCAAAGCCTGTGGAAGGCTTATGAGAAATGCGGTGTTTTTTTAGCTTGTTAATTTCTGTAAATATTGCCCCACAAATATCGCACGTATGTACTAGATTAGCAGTGACATGAATTCTGTACACGTGTCTGTCGCGGTTCATTTTTCTAGTAAAGGTAGCGTCACACGATGAACAGGCAAACATCGTAATAAATATCTTGTCTTACTGGGTAATAAGCAGAGAGGGGACGTCCTTCAGGTAGAAGACGAGGCGCGGATCTGCGAGGTATGTTTTTCCAGGTTGTGCTTGCGCTTCACCCCTTCTTGCGCAAGAGTAACCCTTCCCAAGCTCTGATTGGTTGGTCAGACGGAGCAGCCTGGCGCCAGCTACGAGACTCTAGGCTTTTCTTGCACGTATTTATGAAAGAAAATTTAGACGTATTTAAGTAAAAAGTGTAGAGCTAATTCATCCAAGATTGTCACAATGGCTTCAACCGACCATGGCGTGGGGTCGCTCCAGGAGACGGTACCTGACTTGCAGGCTCACGCAACGGACCTCTTCACAATGCCTTCACAAGAAATATCTATGCTCTCGGGGCGAACAACAATTTACAGGCCAATAGACAAGACGAATGAGGGTCCTTTTCAATTTCTGATTGAATCTCAGGGGATGGACTATGTTCAACTTGCCGCGTCAAGGATGCTGCTGCAGCTCAAAATTACAAATGCTGACGGAACTGATTTGGCTGCAACCGCAGATGTCGCTCCGGTTAATCTGATCGGTAATTAGACTACTAATTTTGCAAGAAAACTTTAATTTATAAATTCATTTTCAGGTAACTCTCTCTGGAGTTCGATTGACGTAGAAATTGCGGGGACCCCCGTCACTGAGATGGGGAATATGCATGCCAATTATAAGGCGTACATTGAGTCCCTCTTGTCCTACTCGCATCCTGCTGCAGTCAGCCATCTACAAAGTAGCGCCTTCTTTTTGGACACAGAAAGCAAATTTGAAGAGTTTTCACGTTACGTAGCTCCAGTCCAAGGCGTTGCAGCAGCTGCAGGTGTGACTGCAGTTGCGGCAGTTGCCGAGGTCAAAGGAAATAAGGCGTTTGAAAAGCGGAGGAGAATGTTTGAGGGGTCAAAGTCGGTTCAGCTGATGACTCCCATCCACTGCGATTTCATGCAATCCGACAAATATCTCCCACCTGGAGTAAAGTTGTCATTGCGTTTCAACCGAGCTCCAGACAGTTTCATCTTGATGAGCACAAACACAGGTGCTCGTTATAAGGTGATCATAGAGGAAATCAAACTCCACCTGCGTCATGTCAGAGTGAATCCTTCCATAGTGACAAATCACATGGAGCAATTCAAGGAAAGTCCAATGATTTACCTCATCAACAAGACTGTCATAAAGACATTTGCCTTCCCATCTGGACTTCCAGCAATCAGCGTGGCAAACATGTTTAATGGTGTTCTCCCAAAGACAGTTATTGTTATGCTTGTGAAAGCAAGTGCGTTTCACGGCACTTACAACAGCAATCCGTACTACTTTCAACACTTTGGTATGAATAATGGATACATCACAGTGAATAGCGAACAGGTTCCAAGTGACGCATATCAACCAGATTGGGACAAGGGTCACTATATTCGCGAGTACAGAGAATTGTTTGACAACGTAGGCATTTCCCACAATGACATGGGCAACCTCATTACTCCAGAATTGTTCTCGGGAGGTGCCTTTATGATGGCTTTTGACCTTACTCCCGACCGTTGTAACGGAAGACATTGGCATCCGAGACAGAGCGGAAAAATTGATTTGGACCTCAAATTTAAGGCTCCGCTTACTGAGCCTATTAATGTGCTGGCATTTGCAACGTACGACGCACTGATGAAACTTGATAAGTACAATCGAGTGAAGACTGACATCACCCTGTGAGAGGACGCTGTAAAAAAAATGAAGGGCATAAGTAATTACGAAATAGAAGAATTTTTATCAAACAATACCTCCCATTTCAAGGGTGTTTTTTCCTCAAATAACATTCCTTGTGCTCTCGTTGAAAAAAAGCATTTTTCAATAATATGCAATCACGCAAAAAAGGGAAACCCCGGAACTCATTTTGTAGTCGTCATTGTTTTTCCCTCTCAGGTCATTTACATAGACTCGTTTGGAAAACCTTGTAAAATTAAGGGAATTTTAAATTTTTTGTTTTCTCTGTCCCGGCCGGTATATTACAACTCGACAAAAATTCAAGCGTCTTCTAGCTCATTTTGCGGATTCTACTGTATGATGTACGTATTGTACTTTAGCAAGATCTTCGAAAAAGAAAAAGTTTGTAAAATAAAATTTGACCCAGTCAATTTGAAGAGAAACGATAAAATTTGTATAAACGAAATAAAAAAGTTGACAGAAGGCAAATAAATCGATTTATTGAGAAACATTTTTGAAAATGCGCATTAAAAAAAATATCAGTACTTTGAAAAAAAAGTGTACACTTTAATTAATTGAGTACAGACTTTTAAAACTGCTCCCAAGCCCAACATGCGTCTTTCAACGCTGTAGCTGCTCGTGAACTTTTTAAAAATTTGAAAAAAATGGGTCGTCGTCCTGACAACCGCCTGTGCTGATTTTCTCAGACAGGCGCCTCTGGATTGGTCCGTTCGCTTGAGGTTCCTCCTCCTCCTCCGCGCCGTTGCCTCTTGCTGCTGCTGCCTTTGTCGTTTCGATGCTCGTTGTTTCCCGATCGCTCCCCCAGCCCGCCGCCTTCAGAGAACCGTTGGAAGTGGTGGGGGGCCGCTTCCGGACTTCTCTATGATGTTGTTCAAGACGTCCCGGAGAGGTACGATCAGAGTTGAGGGGATGTTCCAGGAGAGGGGTTTTGCGTTCTTGTCCTCGCTGGTCGGCTCTCGCGAGAAAATCATTGCCTCAAATCCGAAGTTACGCTGCCCTGAGAACTTCACTTGTCCGATCTGGAAGTACCAGCGGTGACCTGTATTGGGAGATATAATTAATTTGGGGAAATAAAATGAATGTTCACTCTATTTTTTCTTACCCAACAGGAACTTATCCTTCACCAACTTGAGAGTGGGTTGTGAATAGTCCCTGATGGTCGAGCTTGAGGTGCTGATCTTAGGTCGTTTTTGGGCAGCGCCAGTACCTGTCTTCTTCTTCTTCTTGATCTTCTCCTTCTCATCCTTACGAGTGGAGGGTCTCTTCCTCCTTTTTCCTTCCTGCCCTTCCTCAACCGCTTCTGCAGTAACCCCCTCCTCCTCCTCCTCCTCCTCCGCCTCCTCCGCCTCCGCCTCCTTCTTTGTAGTCTTCTTTCCGACAGTTACTGCCCTCTTAGTAGCCCTCCTTGTAGCAGCAGCTGGTGTTCCGCCATTGCCCCTAACTTTAGAGGTCTTTTTCCCTCCTTTGACAGTCTTGCGTTCTTTACGAGGGATTCCTTCCACTGCCGGCTCGCGCTCCTCTTCGTCGCTGACGTCTCCTTCGTCTTCGTCCTCCTCTTCGTCTTCTTCTTGACTGGAGTCGTCTTCGCTACTTTCGTCGCTGACGTCGTCTTCCTCGCTTTCCTCCGAGACATGATGAGCTTAAAAAATGTTACCTATTTGTCTTCTCTAGAATCTTAAATAGTACAAAAATCTTACCTTTTTTTGGAGGATTTTTCTTTGCCATCTTTCAGATGGTTCCAAGTAGACTGGTTCCATCCCCCCTCGCACATTCACTTTATACCTTCAGACAGACGGGGAAATCGGAGAAATTTTTTTCTTCCTCCAATCACAAGCGGTAAAAAATAGTTTCTTTTGTGCCAATGGGTCACCTCGATCCGTAGCTGCGTAGTCTCAGCAGCGCACGTCGTCAGCGGTTGTCGCCGCAGCAAGTAGGTTGCGACAAGGTTTCACCTACTAACGGCAGGTACCTTAATTACCTTTGGTTCTGGTTCATACTAGTTTTATCAAGTAAAGACCTATAAATAGTCCGCTGTTTATATTTTAAAAATTAGTATGATATTATGGCTGCTTATGCGAACAACGACCATTCTTATGAAGTGAAGGAACCGTGCGTGAACAACGTGAAAATACATTTCTCTGTTAACGAGTGCGCCCTTCCTATTCTTCTAAAGGGAATTGAACTAAACGCTCAAAGTTCTGGAGATTCCGTAGGAAAGAGGAATAAACGAAACTTCAAGAAGTATCACAACTTCATAGTTTTTCGTAACAGCTACGTTTTCATCATCTTTACCAGGGGAACTGTGAACATAACTGGAATTAAACGCTTTGAAGACATTCAAGATGCTGTGACCAACTTTTGTCAAACTTTTCAACTAACAAGAGACCAGATAAGTGACTACGTGATTGACAACGTTAGCGCTAACGGAGATTTTGGAAAGAGGCTTGATCTTATTCAATTAAAAAACAAGATCAACAGCGAGGAAGGAGAAAAAATAATTGCTTCCTCCTCTTACAACACGGACTACTTCCCTGCAGCATTCTGCAAATCCTACAGTATAGGGACAGTTCTGTTATTTTTTTCTGGGAAGTTTAACATTGTTGGGGCGAAGAGTCAAGAAGACGTGAGCAGAATCTACCGCGAGATATGTGTTTACACGAACGAACATTAGACGACGAACGTGAAGGTCATACAGTCTGTCTGGAGTGCGGGCTGGTGTTAGAGCCGATTTACCGGGATCAACAACAACAACCACATCCATCAGAACTTGTAATGAAAACAAGGTGTCCAGAGAAAGAAGGTTTAATTGTCAATTTCCTCTTGGACGTAGCGGCCCAAGCACATATTCCACAATTTATCGTCGATCGTTCGGGGACTTATTTCAAAAAAATAAAAGTTCAATTAGCTAAGAAGAAAATAGTTTTTAAGGACACTGCAATTGCCTCGTACGCACTGTACGAGACACTGAGCATCAATAATATCCCTAGAACGGCAAGGGAGATAGAAGTGTATACACAATGTGAAAAATCAACGTTGTGGGCCATTGAAAGCGCTCTCAACTTAAGAGACACCCTGAACCACCCCCTTGATTATGTTGAGCGTTTCTGTACCTTGTTATATTTGGATTTTCATGAGATGAAAATTATTAAAGGTATCGTTTTTAACATGTTTGGCTTTGGTGCAATTAGACCGCAATGTGTCGTTGCTGTAGTAATTTACTTATTCTGCAAGGAAAACAAGCGAAAAATCTCTCTGACGCAAATATGTGAAGTATGTGATGTGTCAACAACTAACATTTATGCCATTACACGTAAAATGGATAAGAGATACGTTGAAAAAATTTCTCTTCTGTATACGTAAGTCTGGGAATAGGTATTTAAGTAATGAAGTACGATAAATAAAAAAAATTAAAATGTCGATTCATCGGCACTGCGAGGTGAAACAGGGTAGTTATCTTCAAAGAGGGAGAGGAGCTGGAGGAGTTTTAAAATCTCTCTACAATCAGCTAGTTCCCATTGCAAAAAATGTGGGCGAGCAACTTCTTATTGCTCCCGAGACAAAGGAGACACTTAACGATATAAAAAATTCTGTAACTGACGCAGGAATCAACCTGATTTTAGATAAATTATCTAAGAAAAGGCTTAAGGAAAGTTTAACCTCCAATCTTTCGAGGGTTCAGAGTGAAATTGGCGAATCTGTTAAACAGAACACAAGAAAGGCAATCAAGCGAGGTGTTGGGAACGCCATTTCTGGAGTGAAGGCCAAGATCTCAAGAGCTGACATCTTTGACGACAACTCTCTAGACGACGATCAGATGTCTGATTAAAATGATAAAATCCATATATAACAACTATCGGAACCCGTCACATCCAACAGCTTACAGCGGTTTGGGTAATATTAAAAGATTTTATAACAACGAATACAGCAATAAAGACATTCAAAAGACGCTTGCCAGTGTGGATTCTTACACCTTACACAGAGAATACAAGAAGCCACATGTTTACAACCCAATCTACGTTTATTTTCCTCGTCAGCAAGTACAAATGGACTTAATAGACGTGTCTCAACTGCGGGAACATAACGATCAAGTTACCTTCATAATG
>JANYEO010000180.1 GCA_025363025.1 Opitutia bacterium | reverse complement strand
GAAGTCCCAGGCTTTCAATACCGGGTAGCCCGAGTATACCGGCGCGATACAACGGCTTGGTGGGACCGAATGATTATTGGCCTAGGGCTTGCCGATGGCTTGGCAGAAGGATTGGGCGTTGTTTCCGCCCATGGGGTCGTGGGGCGCATTGTAGAGGTGGGGCATGCTACGGCTACGGTGGAGCTTGCGAGTAGTCCTTTATTCCGCATGGCAGTTGCTTTTGATGGGGACCCACGACCCGTGACTTATCAGGGACGCGTGAATGCCCCTTTTGATGTACCGATGGGAGGGGTTTATAATGTACCAACGGATTTTCATGCAGCGCCTTGGGATCCTTTAAGGCTTGTATCGTCTCATTTAGGCGGGGTTTTCCCAGGGGGGTTGACGCTCGGGTGGGTGAGGGAGTTAGAGACAGAAAGTGATGGGCTCTTCCAGCATGGAGAAGTTTATCTGCCTGAATCGCTTTTAGATTTATCGGAAGTGGCAGTTTTGCTTCCTATTTTCCCAAATAAAGAAGAAGTTTTCTATTCTGAATGAGATTACGGACGCATCATAGCCGTTTATTTGCTTGGGGGCTCTTGGCTTTAACTTTTTTTGGCTCTTGGCTCGGAGAAGTGTTGGCTAGTGGGCTGAGCCCCTGGGGGCTGACGCTTTATTTACTGGGGTTTTGGGTGAGTTACCCGGCCTTAAAGCTTTCTTTTGGCACGGGACTCATGGTTGTTTTGGCCATTGGTTTTTGGCTAGATGCAGCTACGCCCTGGGCCTTGGGCACGCAGGCTCTTTTAGGCGGGAGTGGGTATTTGGGGCTTCAGTGGCTGCGTCATAAATTAAGGGAAGAAGCTGACTTACCTTTTATGGGAGTAGCCTTGGTGATGAATGCATTAGTTGTCATACTGATGGGGCTTTTTATGGGGAGTGGGCATTATCAGGAGGGGGCTTACTGGAAGCAGCTGGGGTTGAGTTTACTCGCCTCTGAGTTATTTATTTTCATAATGAGCCCGATTTGGCTGGGCCTGATAAGTATTTTGCCTGTGGGCAATGTTACGACAGCTGCAACACACGAGTCTTAATTTATGCCTCAAATAAAACACTATAAAAAAGAGGCGCCGCGGCTGAGTGTTTTTTACCTGATTTTCGGGGTCTTATTTTTGACTTTGGTCGTTGGGCTTGGGTGGCGGCAGCTTGTGCAGTACGACTCTTTTATTAAGCAAGAAAAGCAGCAGTCTTTGCGGCGTATTTTGCAACCAGGCACACGGGGTAATATTGTAGACCGTAGCGGGGTGTTGCTGGTGGGGAATCGGCCTGTTTTTTCCGCTGTTATTTATTTGAATGAATTGCGGCCAGCCTTCCGTGAAGAATATCACCGCCAAGTAAGGCAGGCTAAAAGCCGCGGACAGAAAGTGGACCGGGCTCATATTCGCCAAAAAAGCCGTCAATGGGTGGTAGAGCGTTATTTGACGCAATTAAACATTCTTCTTAGGCGGCGTATACGAGTCGATGATAAAGAGCTAGAAAGGCATTTTGCCCAGCGCTTGCTTTTGCCCTTTCCTTTGATTCGCGATTTAACCCTTGAAGAATATGCGCTGTTGACAGAGCGGTTGCCCGTTACGTCTGCCGTTCAAATTTATACAGATAGTACACGTTATTATCCGCATGGGGCTTTGGCGGCTCATGTTTTAGGTTATGTAGGCTCTACTCTGGATATTCCTGAAACACAGGGGGCTTTTACGCATTTAAAAACGTTTAGCCTGAGGGGAAAAGAAGGGCGCAGTGGCCTGGAGAAAGCCTTTGATGAGCACCTCCAGGGGAAGAGTGGGGCGGAGATTTGGCTGGTAGACCCAGCGGGCTTTCAGTGCGAGCGGATAGAAAAGATCCCGTCTACTCAAGGGCCCGCCTTGCATACGAGTTTGGATTTACGGACGCAAATGGCAGCAGACCATGCGCTAGAGGGGTTGACGGGGGCCATTGTGGCTATAGCCGTTGATACGGGAGAGGTGCTAGCGCTTGCGAGCCACCCGAGTTACGATTTAAATACGCTTGTCCCCTATATCTCACATGAGGTGTATGAAGGGATTAACAGCCAGGGGGCTTGGCTTAACCGGGCGACACAAGGGCTGTACCCGCCAGGGTCTCCCTTTAAAGTGATAACCGCCTTAGCGGGGCTCCGAGCAGGGATTTTGCCTGAAACACGGCAGACGGATTGTGTGGGGACTTTACGCGTCGGCACCCGGCTTTTCCCTTGTATGAAGCGCTCGGGGCATGGAGTGGTTCATTTAGATGAAGCGATTGCTTATAGCTGTAACCCTTTCTTTTACCAGTTGGCGCTGGATGTGGGGCCAGAGGCTTTAGCTGCGGAGGCTTGTCGTTATGGGTTAGATAAGCCGACGGGGCTGGAGCTCCCTTATGAAACCCGCCGGATGCTTGTGCCGACCCCTACTTGGAAAAAGGAAAATCGCGGGGCCAATTGGTTTGGCGGAGATACGGCGAATACGGCGATTGGCCAAGGCTTTCTCTTAACAACACCGTTGCAAATGGCTTGTTTTGCGGCTTCTTTAGCCAGAGGAGAATGCACGACTGTGCCAACCTTCTTACATGATGCTAACCGGCCCAAGCAGCACACAGAGCTCATTGGCCTCCCCAGGGAAGATTACGCCCGCCTCATCCATGCGATGGAGCTAACGACCCAAATAGGCACGGGTAAACGCATGCAAATCCCCGGTGTCCGCATCGCAGCCAAAACAGGAACAGCCCAAATCAATGTTAAAAAAGATATCGATTTGGCCTGGAGCATTGCCTTTGCCCCTGTTGATGATCCGAAAATTGCCGTATGTGTCCTCGTCGAAGAAGTCGATAAGGCTGATCGCTTCCAGGGTGGCACCACGGCGTGTCCGCCGGCTAGGGCGGTCCTTGAAGCCTACCTCAATCCCAGCCCCTAGGAGGCCCATCTTTTAAGTTTTTGGTCGGTTGTTGCTCCTCGAGTACTGTATGTACACTCGTCGCTCCGCCCTACAAATTCCTTAAAATAGGAGCCTCCTAAGGGCTGGGATTAGCATTAGCCTTTGCCTTTATGGGACTGCTGTGGAACAACAACCGACCAAAAACTCATAAAGCATGCATTCTGCAATCGCTCTGCTTATCTATAACCGGCACAGTAGCAGTTCCCGCTCAAAGAGGAGTTCTTTGGGGAGGCGATCGTAGAGCTGAATAAAGAAGCGGTCGTATTGGAGGACGAGTTCTTTTATGCGGTTGCGATCGTAGGCCATGAGTTTATCCCACCGTTCGCGGGGGAAGTCTAGCCCGGCCCAGTCGATATCTTCGTACCGGGGCATCCAACCAATGGGGGACTCTTTAGAGTTTCCTTGGCCGTTGGAGCGTTGGATGATCCATTTGAGGACGCGCATATTTTCCCGGTAGCCTGGCCAAAAGAACTTGCCGTTATCATCTTTCCTAAACCAGTTGACGTGGAAGACGCGTGGGGTTTCTTCCAAATGTTTGCCAACGGTGACGTAATGGCGGAAATAGTCCCCCATATTGTAGCCGCAGAAGGGGAGCATGGCCATAGGGTCGCTCCGCAGTTCACCCAGGGTACCTTCGGCAGCGGCAGTACGCTCTGAGCATAGGGTGGCGCCGATGTAAACGCCGGATGTCCAGTTAAAGGATTGGTAGACAAGCGGGATATCGCTCATCCGTCGGCCACCAAAGATAAAGGCTTTGATGGGCACGCCTTGAGGGTTATCAAATTCCGAATCTAGGCAGGGGCAGTTTTTAACGGGGGCGGTAAACCGGGCATTGGGGTGGGAGCTTGGGCGGCCGCAGTCCGGGGTCCAATCTTTGCCTGTCCAATCGATCAGGTGGGCGGGGGGGGTATCCGTCATGCCCTCCCACCAGACGTCTCCGTCATCAGTTAAAGCGACGTTAGTAAAGATGGTATCCTTCCTGCAGGAGGCCATGGCATTGGGGTTTGTGGCCTCGGATGTCCCTGGGGCCACTCCAAAGAAGCCGGCCTCGGGGTTGATCGCGTATAATTGGCCCCCAGGCCCTGGTTTTATCCAGGCAATGTCGTCCCCCACGGTTGTAACCTTCCAGCCTTCTTTTTGCATTTCTGCGGGGGGGATGAGCATGGCAAAATTGGTTTTGCCACAGGCGCTGGGGAAGGCGGCGGTTACATAAGTTTTTTGCCCTGATGGGTCTTCTACCCCTAAAATGAGCATATGCTCGGCCATCCAGCCTTCGTCCCGGGCCATGTTTGAGGCGATGCGCAGGGCAAAGCATTTCTTCCCGAGTAAAGCATTGCCTCCGTATCCACTACCGAAGGAGACGATGGAGCGTTCTTCCGGGAAGTGGACAATATGGGTGTTTTCCGGATTACAAGGCCATGTACTGTCTGCCTGGCCGGGCTGAAGGGGGACGCCGACGGAGTGCAGGCAAGTAACGATGAATTTGTCTTCCCCCATGGCGGCGAGGACAGGATCCCCCATGCGGGTCATAATACGCATATTGGCTACGGCGTAGGCAGAATCTGTTACTTGTACGCCGAATTGAGCCATAGGAGAGTCTATCGGCCCCATGCAAAAGGGGACGACATACATTGTACGGCCTTGCATGCAGCCTTCAAAGAGGTCTTTGAGTTTGCGGCGCATGGTGCGTGGGTTCTCCCAATTATTGGTAGGCCCGGCATCGTCTTTACTATAGCTACAAATAAAGGTGCGGCTTTCTACCCGGGCGACGTCCCGTGGGTCCGACCGAAACAGGTAGCTATTGGGCCGGGTTTTAGGATTTAGGCGAATGCATTGCCCTGCTTTTTCCATCCCTTCAAAGAGCTGGGCGGCTTCGGCTTCGGAGCCATCGCACCAATGCACCGCGGAGGGTTTGCACATGGTCACCATTTTTTCCACCCACTTGAGGAGGGCAGAATGTTTTGTTTTTGGCTTATTGAGCATAGGAAATAAGGGTGTGAGCCTTGAGGCTTGGCGTATAAGGTCAAGCCTCAAGCAAACACAGACCGCTGCATAATACAGGATTTATGAGTTTGTAGTCGGTTGCTCTGCCTCAAGTACCGTATGTACCTTCGCCACTTAGTTCTACAACTTCC
>JANYEO010000095.1 GCA_025363025.1 Opitutia bacterium | reverse complement strand
AGTATGTCTGTTAAGAGCGTTATTTTGTTGTGTTATGTCTTCTGCCAGACTCGCAAAAAGTTCCGACATGTCGGTCGACAACTCTTTAATCGTCATGTCGGGTTCTTCCTCCACCTCCTCTTCTACTTCCTCAGCTACCTTTTTGCGCGCAAGGCACTGACTTAGGTCCTCCTCTTCATCGCCAAGCAGGCGTACCCTTTGCATCTCTTGCAGCTGAGGGAGCAGATCTTGAAGGTGTTTCGTTTTTGGGAGAAGTTCGGGAGCCCATCCAGACGGCAGTTGTGGAAACTGGGACATCAAGGCGTTCAGAGCCGCCTCCACCTTTGCCTTGGTGGCGAGCAACTTGAGGGCTCGCTCCCTGACGGCGGGAGAGGTTTCAAAGCGACGAGCCTCCTGGGGAAGGGGGAGGGGGGGTCTCACACGGAAGCCAGAGACAAACGAGACAATATTTACCGTTTCCAAGCGGTTGAGGGCGAGGCAAAGGCTAATTTTCCTGGACACTAGAAAATAGTGCCTGCGCGTAGCCAGTTTGGTTTTGTCGTTTTTGGTTGACAGATACTGCTCCAGCTGCAGAGATCGCTGCATGGCGGACGTCAGGAACGCGAGCGAATGAAGCAGTTGGAAGGGGGGGAAAGCCTCAGCGGCGGTGGCGGCTGCCGCAGAGGAGGGCGAAGGGACTCAGGTAGGCAAAGGCTATTGCAATGACCAATAAAAACAGATTCCCCGCTCTTGGGACGCATCAGTTTTCCGGGAGTGCCCGAGTGAATTAGCAGCGCCTTCTCCAACACCCCTCGCCAAGCCGCTTCGAAAATGTCTAGTTTTATCATCGAAGGGTAAGTAGCAGCGGCAGTAGCTGTAGCCGTTGCTGCTGCACATTTCTGTTTTGCAGGACCATCGCCTGCGGCAAATCGGCTGTCCTTGCGTCTCTGTCAAGAATGAAACCTCAATGGTGCCTACTGCCCGGTAAGGACGAAGACACTAGGGGGAAGGGAGCCTGTACAGTAAACTGTCGTTTCAGAGCCGGTTGAAATGTGGGAAAAAATGACACTTCGCGGAGGGCTAACGCACAACTTCCTCGAGTGTTATTACGCCCTACCTACAGAAAGATCGTTCAGGCTGCTGCAGGTAAGAGAGTGAGAGAAAGGGATACTTCCCCATAATGCTCCCCACCCACCCACTTACAGGATCGGGTGATTCAAACTCTGGTAGAGCGCTACACACTGGCGGCAAGAATTCCGGTCCCCGTCAAGGTGTTTGAGAGGAGCGTGAAGGTAGGCGAGGGGAAAGGAGGAAGGGGGGCGGCGGCGGCGGCGGCGGAGGAGGAAGGAGCTAATTAAGGCCTTGCTGCCAATAGGTGGCGAGGGACGTCTTTCTAGAGGAGGGCAGGCGGCTGCTGCCGCTGCTGGAATACGAGCTGATGAGACAACGTTGTGACTGGGCCATACAGGAGTACGAGTCGCGTCTGCAGTCCATATACTTGGTGTGTGATCATAACACGATGATCGATAGGCTGTGTACACGCGACAGAGTCTCCGAAAGATCCATCAGGTAGGAGGGGGGGGCGAGGGAGCTAGGAAAATCCCCAGTTACTAAGAGAATTGTCTTTTAGCGCTCACACCCTCATCGCCATTAAGCGGAGAATGGACGCGTGGAGCGAGCGGAACGGAATGCATCAGGTCAACACCACCAACAAGACGCCGGACCAAGTAGCCGCGGCGGTTTTGGAATGGCATTCATCTCTCGTTTAGTTGGATTCTGCATTTCAAACGTGCGCGTAATTTAACAGCGAAATAAAAGAAGCTTGGTCGGCAACTGCCACCTCCGCCAAGGTCTTAAACTTGCTCATTAGGAAAGAGGTGATTTGGTGAAAGCCTGCGTTCTGCAGAGAGGGATCGATGGCAAAGGCGGCCCTGCCTAGCTCGTCTAGGGGCTCATTGTACAGGTAATGCATCAGTAGGCCCTTCAACTGCTTGACCAACTCTCTTCGGTTGTGGCGGGTTCTCTTGAGAGGGATAAAACCCCCCCGTATGCCTCCTAGACGTTCCAGCTCAGAGAAAAGAAGAACGGCTCCCTGACTATTCAGTCGCAATTGAGGAACTTCCTAGGGAAAAAGAGGGATGCGAGTTTGCCAACAGGTGCAACATGCGTGGCTACTTACCGCGCCTCCTATGGTTTCGTCCACGAGTGTTGCCAACTGATCGGGAAAGACACAGCCGGGGACGAAGAGAGGATCCGCGCACATGCCTTTCCTCCAAGGGACTGAAAGGCCCGTCGCAGGCACACCCCGCAGGCCCTTCAGGCACTTTCACGCTCTTTTCAGATATGGATTTCTGATGAAACACGTCGGGATATGCATTTTTGTTTTTGCGAATTTATGTAGAGAAACAATTTCACTTGTCGGCTTGGCTTCGTTGCTAAGGCACAGCAAATAGTCCAGCAGTGAAATCTGAATTTCTGTAGGAGAGTCCTTTTTCCGCAATTTTATAGTTAGGTTGTTGGGGTCCACCGAAGCCAACGGCAGCCCCCCCAACAGGTAGCTAAACATGGCCAAGCTGCGGGGCCCATCCACGCAAAAGTAGGGAATTAGCTTTTCTGCTGTTCTTCTGTAGGCTTCTAGATCTCTAGAGCCGCCGCCGCCGCCGCCGCCACCGCCGCCCCCCCCGGAGGCGACGGAGTCTTCTTGATGTTGTTGCTGCTGCTGCTGGCGCTCAAACGTTCTCTGGTCGGCGTTAAGCACAAAAATGCCGTACTTTCCTTCCGCCGCTAGGAAGCGGTTGATAAAGTCCTCCTTGGTCGACTTGGGAAAGCGCAACATATCGCACACGGCAGACAGATTGCCTGCGTTGCTTTTGTTTAG
>JANYEO010000049.1 GCA_025363025.1 Opitutia bacterium | reverse complement strand
GGGAGAAAAGGTTACTTTTTTAAAACATTTCATCGTTGTGGCGCAACAAGCAACGTTTTTTCACACAGGGAATGCAAGGAGAGAGGGGAGTGCAAGGGATGCCGGGAACAGAGGTTTGAGCACACGCTAGTCATAATCTTTACGCGTGTCTTACTGTATATTTTGTTGTTAGGGTCTACAGGGCGTGCCCGGGAGAAGCGAAAGATCAGAGGATTTCAACTGTTCCTTCTTCAGAGAGGAAAGATTCATGCTGCTTGAGGACATCAATGCGACTTCATCTCGAGTGTTAGGCATCGTAATGAACAACAATTGCCAAGGTATAATACAGTAAACGTGCGTGTCAATTCCATTTCTTGAGATTTTTTCCAGACGTTAAAAAACTGCAGACCATTTTGGAATCGATTCACGCAGAAGTTCGGTTGCTGGACCAGCGCCTGGCAAAGATTCATCAGCAAACGTCGTCCATTTCGGGTTTGAAACGACGCCGCCGCCGCAGCAGCAGCAGCAGCAGCGCTCATTTTTCTATAAAACTGACAAACGATTGAAAATCTAGATTCGTCCTCTGGCGGCGGCAACTGCACGGGCGAAGCAGCCGAGCTCGTAGCATCGGAAGCACCACAAGAAGCAACAGCAGCGGCGGAAGAAGCAGCACCCGCAAGGTCTGAGGGTGAGCGAGGCGGCAAGCAATGTCACGCGCGTATAGACATATTGAACGGAACGGACAGGTTTTGGGCAAATATTGATTTTTTAGAGCGGAATGGTCTAGACAGGACGGAACCCGGAGCCTCAAAGCAGAATCAATCTGAGCCGGTAACAACCTGCTTTGAGACCAGTCTGTGGAGATAATGGCCTAAATTGTTTGTGTGCAGTTCACGCAGGAGGTTACAGGCGAACGGATGACAACGGCTGAAACCAAATCTCCTTGTAAGTACGAATAACTATATTTTACTGTACAGCACGTGCAATAGGGTTGATTATTTGTCTTTATAGGGAAGGAGCTGGTCACAATGCAATTCATCTGTCTCGCGCTGCTCGCCAGCAATTTGCTGTTCACCACGCTTGGACTTGGGTGCGTCTGCTGGCTGGTTCAGGGTCCTGACAAGATCGAAAGGGGCTCGCCTGCACACAAACCTAAGAAGGAGAAGGAGGAAGAGGAGGAGGAGAAGGAGGAGGAGGAGCAGGAGAAGGAGGAGAGAGGAGAGAACCCGGACGCCACCGTAGAAGCGGGTTTTCCCAGGCCCCGTCCAGTCCCAGGCGCCAGGAAAGGTCGCGTGCAGGAGGCGGTCGCCGCTCTGCAGTCGTCGGGGGTCACTCACAAGGTGGGCACCGAAAGCGTCGAAATGAAATTGCTTAGCTCTCGTGCAGAAAAACGCTAAATGTGCTTTTGTTGTGATAGAGACTACGTATATTGAATAAATAGAGAACAGCGTTAACAAAACTTTTTCTTCATTAGGTTTCTTTTTTTGCTTGCAAATTTTTTACTAGCCTGGTTGAGTTTTGTCTGCTCTGAGGAAGACAGTTTTGTTGCCGGCCAAAGCCGGACATAGTCCAGCAGATGTTTGACAACAAAACCCATACCTTCTGGGTGCTGTTTGCCCAGGCGCATGAAAGTCTCTGCCTTGTTTATTAATTCGGTTCTATAATTTTCAAATATTGGCTCTTCCTCGCCCCACCACCCCTTGGTTACCTCTATCACCCTAACAACTTCTGTAGCCGGGTTGTTTTTAAAAAATGAGTAAATATGGCTTTTTACAGCGTCCACAAAAGGTTGAAAGGAAATGTATCTTGTAAGAAGCCTTCTTTTGTCATAATTCTCCTGGATGTTTTTTAAATCCACAAGCATGTCCCTCAATTCTAAAAAAGTTTTTGTGTTTTGGGGGGAGAAAAGTCTGCATTCATTGATACGACGTAGCGCCTGTAAGAAAAGCAAATAATTACACCACAGCCTTGCTGAAATGGTTTTTTTATTACCATTCGCGACCTGAGCGCTACGGCTTCCTCCAGGAGGCCGGTAACCTGCCCCCGGGCCTTGGCAAAAGACTTCTTGACCACGTTCTGCTTGCGTACATGGTTCTGCTGCAGTAGCCCAAGTCTTTCTCTCTCGCGCTCGCGAAGCCCCTCAAGGGACTTTACCAGACCCTCTACCGTGCCTCCGTAGGGGACAGACACCGGCAAACCGTCCTGTTCGGCCTCGTCCATCTCAGTCTCGGCGGCCGTGTCGATGCTGGAGTCCTCCGACTGGTCGCTAGTGGGTGGTGGTGGTGGTGGTG
>JANYEO010000009.1 GCA_025363025.1 Opitutia bacterium | reverse complement strand
TAGGCATAATCTTTGCGCCCATCAACGCCATTATTTGCGTTTTGATTTTCGAATAGCTTTTTCTAGATAAGAAGCAATTCCCGCATATTTTGGGTCAACGAGCATGGCCTCTAAATCAGCGGTCATGCTACGGTCTGCAAGGCATTGAATAGCCGTCAAGAAAGGAAATACTAAGGGTGCATCATCGTTCTCAACGTTTTCTAGTTTTTTGAACTCAGTTAAAACAGCGGGCCCCGCTAATCCGCGAAACTCATTCACTATCAAGGCACGGATAATGCCCTCTTTAATACGCTCAGTATAAGGCAATTGAAGGTGTTTAAGCAAAACAGGGAGCGCTTCGAGGTAGAGTTCATTGGTGTTAACAAATAACCATACGCCGTCATCCATCTTAAACCCAGCAGCTAGCAAATCATCGAGAATGGGTTGTTCTTCTTCTTTTAGTTTCAAATGATTAAGATTTCTTTTGCTGCTCTCTCTAAGGCTTGCTCCCATATAAGGACCAGCTACTGTCTCCCACGAAAATTTTCTCATGATATTATAAAGGTAGATTTTTAATTTCGATGCTATTCTCTTCGATAGCCTGTTTTAAAGGCTTCGTGAGTTTGGTATTAGATCTAAAGTGCAAAGTCATCGGGATGTTTTTTTCTTTAGCAAAGCTTATATAATCCTTGAGCTGGTGCGTCAATCCTTGCTGTTGAACATTTTTAACTTCCACAAGCATGTCTTTATCCACAAAGTCCGGATAGCGCTTTCGTGTTGTGCCAGGAACTTTAATAGGCTTCTTTGGAACCCCCTGAGGTATCCCTGCGGCTAATTCGCCCATTTTGCCTTTGAGGCGCGCATCATTGGCTCGTTCAATGCCTTTGGAAAGCTTGAGGAGAGCCTCTTCGGATTTAGCTGCTTGGTGTATTTCGTAAGCTTTCAGGGTTAATATTAAACCTTCTTTAGCCGCATGCATCTCAGTTCCCACCACCCCCCAACTCAACAAATTAGCCGCTAAGCAAGCAGTGCCAAAAGTGCCCGTCACAATGCGTTCGGTAGGTGACAAAACATCTCCACTGATTGCATCTACCCCCGTTAAAGCACTGTTGAGGTCCTTCACATCGCCAACAAAGGGCGTCATTCCAACCCCACTGGAAGCCAATTGAGGCAGCAGCCCCTTGTATATATCGAAGTAAGCTTTTAGATCTTCTGTTAACAGGCCAAGATTTTGAGATAAATTCTCCCAGGTGTCCTCACTCGCTGTGAGCAATTGATTGCTACTGGCTTCTACCAAAATATCTTCATCGAAAAATGAATGCCGTATTAAGAAAATATCGGTATCTTCATTATAGTTCAAAAACAAGTTGGTATCATCTTCAAATGTTTCCGTGCCATCACTCGTTTCCCCCGTGAAAATATGCAGCTTTTTAAAGGGTAGCCCACTGGCTGCATCAACAAAATCGTTTCTAACGAATAATGGTGAAGATGTTTCTCCCTCTGCAACATATTCAACGACAACCTCTCTGTCTTTATTTTCTACCAAATCTTTCGTAGCTTCATTATTCGACTCATCATATACGGTAGCGGTAACAATAAACCCTTCGGTCTCTACTTCATCTGCTGAATCTTCGACATCACCTTCAATCTGTTTCCCCCCTTCACTGAAAGTTTCTTCACTTAATTTTTCTTCAAGGCATTTTTCAAGAGATTCAGTGATTTCATCAATACTCAGCGGAGTTGTTTTTTCAGAGAATAAATTATCTCGCATCGCCTTCCAAATCTCCTGCATATCGGCAATGGGCAAGTAGAGGCGGACATGGCTATGTTTTCCATCTTCGCGGGTTTGAATGGCCTCGGGGTTGCGATTTAATTTGCTGATGTCGTCGCTATTTAGCAGGTCATGGATAACCAATGGGTCTCCGCCTTGTGCATTTGTACCCGAAACTGTGGCCCACGTGGTTCCCTTTTCGTTATCTTTATTATAATTAAAAGCTGCACTGCCAGGAATTAAGCTGCCGTAGGCGACATTGGAAGGGTCCCATATGACAGATGCCATGAGTTGAACATTCGTACTCTTTGAATGCTCTTCTAAATTCCGATAACAGAAGCGATCCGTTTCAATATGCGTCGCTCCATCGGGCCCAATTAAGACAGCCCCAACTAGGGATATTTCGTCTTCTATATCCACGTTTAAAGATTGCGTTGCATAGAGCCCG
>JANYEO010000068.1 GCA_025363025.1 Opitutia bacterium | reverse complement strand
CAGCCCGGGCCTCTTTAGCAAAACCCTCTGGCAAATGCTCCTCTCCTACGAGGTTAAAAAGCGTCGTCTTAATATGCGCGTTAGAGAGCACTGCCCCCGCCCGGATGAACTGCCCATTGACCTCTACCCCTCGTACATGCGGCTTCCCTGTTTCATCTTTTTCTAAAACAATACGTTCTACTTGGCAGCGCTTCCGTAAATCTACCCCATTTTTAACAAGCTCGTCCGTCATTTTCTTAATCAAGGTATCTGCTCCTCCTTGAAAAATGAAGACCCCCTTGCTCATAAAATTCGAAAAAACAATCCCATAGGTAATAGCCGGATCATCCAGCGTGGACCCATTCGCATAAGCAATAGGCTCCATAAGTAAACGGTGAACATCCGAACGCCCAGGGAAGAAAGCCTCTAGAAGCTCCCGCGTGGTTCGATTGTCACGGTCATAATAATTCATTTGCCGCAAATGCTCAAAAAAAGCCTGCACTTGCTCCGGCGTTACTTGAAAACGCTCGATTAATATACGGGTAAAATCTTCCCGGTCAAAAGTCGTCTCTACATCAAACTGCGGGTTAATAAAGCGTATACGATGCAACTGGGTGATGGACTGGGCAATCTCAGGCGTCCAATACTTCCTGGCAGACTTCACCATCCCATAAGGAAACCCATGAAGAGAAATATCAAAAATATGACCACGCTTACGCGTAAACCAAGTAGCCAAACCTCCAAATTCGTAGTGATGCTCTAAGAGCAAAACGCTATGCCCCGCCTTGGCCAGTGTATTGGCAGCCGTCAGCCCACCAAGCCCACTACCAATGACGATCACATCATAAGCCTCTTTTGCTCCTTTTAGCCAATTTCTAGACATATAAAATAAAGTTCAGCAGAAAACCGCTGCATAGTAGATGCTTAAAATCAAAAGTCATTATTTTAATGCTTTCTATCACTAGGATTATTTATCGACCACCTGTAGAAACCCTTGAATGGATGCTTTTAGGGACTCGGGATTATGTAGGGACTGCATGCAGAATGCCTTGATTTTTAGGAATTTGTAGGACGGAGTGACGAGTGTACTAAAGGTACTCGAGGAACGACAACCGACCAAAAAATCAAAAGAAAGGCATTCTGCAGCGGTCCCAGGATGCAACGATCAAAGTTGCGCTAAGCAAGCCTTTCTGCAATTCTCTACGTACCATGGGCCGGTCTTCTATAAAAAATAATTTTTACAATGATTTCGACACTGCTACTTTTCCTGCATCTCGGGAAAAGCGGTCAGACGATTATCGTACCTCCTTCCAAATCGATAGAGACCGCGTCACCTACTCTGCCCCTTTTAGACGTTTACAATCAAAAACCCAAGTCTTCCAGTCGGGAGAATATGACTTTTACCGTACTCGCCTTACCCATTCGATAGAAGTCGCACACGTCGGGCGGTCTATCTGCAACCATTTAAACCATACCTCTGCGTTTATTAAAGACGATTTCTTTATCGATGCGGATCTTATAGAAGGCATTTGCCTAGCCCATGACCTTGGGCACCCGCCTTTTGGTCATATTGGGGAACGCAAGCTCAATGCGCTCATGGGGCCCTACGGTGGCTTCGAAGGCAATGCGCAAACACTCCGCATCTTAACCGAGCTCATTTATTACCAAGGCTATGGTAAATTAAGCGGGATGAAGCCTTCACGCGCTTTCTTAGATGGGGTTTTAAAATATAAAGCCTTGTTTAAAGAAATGTGCACACACGAAGGCCACGGCGGCCATCAATTCCCGAGCCATCACTTTGTGTATGATGATCAAGAAGCCATCCTCGCTTTTGTTTATGGAGGCAACCTACCCCCCATTAGCGAACGTGGAGAAAAAAGCATTGAGTGCCAACTTATGGACTGGGCAGATGATACCGCCTACTCCTTGCACGACATTATAGACGGCATCCGTGCGGGCTTCATCACCCCCACCCGCCTCGAAGCCTGGGCAAAAAAGACACTAGACAACCAAGGCTGCCTGCGGGGCTTTTATGTTCAAAAAGCTTTAGAAACGCTCATCCAAGCCATTAATGCGGACAATATTGAGTGGTGCTTTAGCAAACGCATTGGAGACTTTATTTATGCCTGCAGCCTTGAGCCTCAAACGCAGCCTGGGCCCCTCGCACAAAAAACGGCCCGCTATCAATTTAAGCTCAAAGTAGACCCTCAAGCCACTGCCGAATGCGAGCTTTACAAAGCCATCGCCTTCGACCTTATTTTCGCTTCTCCCCCGCTTCAACGTTACGAGTTCAAAGGTAGCACCATGCTTTCTCAGCTTTTTGCTGCTATTTGCGAACATTATATTGAGCTCGAAAATGGGCTTAAAATACTTCCTGAAACCACTTCCCACTGGCTACTACATGGCAACCCTTCTAAAGCCGTCAAAATCCGCCGTATCTGCGATTATTTAGCTGACCTTACGGACCGCCAAGCTATCCAAGCCTACAAACGCCTTTACCATCCAGACTTCGGCTCTCTGACAGACTTAGGGTAAAACTGGAATTATGCAACGGGCTCTCAAGGGCTTGATGTGGAATACCTATGTCTACCTGAAACTGGCATCACTCGGGAGGAAAGGCTTCTGATCTTGTAAGATCGGCTTAAACCCCATTGTCAGTGGAATCGGACGGCACAGCAACCCAAGGAACTGTGCTATCGGTAGGGCATCGGTATGCTTGAAGGATCAGCCGTTAAGGTGGGTGCATGATAAGAATGAGAAAAGGTTTCATCCCTCTATTATACCATACGGTGTATGCTTTTTTGCGTTAAAAATCACCTCTGTTTGATACAGGATACTAAAACAGCCTTTTTGGGTGTTTTTTCTTTACGGCATACATAAAAATACTTACATAAAAGAGTAAAGTGTTCCGCGTAGATTATCATCAATAAGTCAGTACATCAGGAAAGCGAGAGCATTTTTCACAATATTTACAATCAAAAATCAACTCAATCCAAAAAGCTCAGCGTTATTACACTCGACTTTATCCGCCTTACTACGATTTAGGCACGCAGTAAAAATTATAATTTGGTAAAATATAATTCAGCATTCGATATCAAGTATAGTACCCAAAAAAATTAATTTAACTTATGAAAAAAACAAGCCTCCTTCTTTTAGCATTATTCACTCTGCTGCCTACATTGGCTTGGGCAGATGATGATGATACCACCGAGACTAAAAATGAACCGGAAGAAGTCCAAGAGATTTTACCGCCCGAAATTCTGGTGATGATATTCAGCTACTTGGATTTCCAAAGTCTTAATTCTGCTATGGCTGTCAATACAGCATTCAAAAATCTTATCGAAAATGCAATGACCAGCGAGAGCTGGCTTAACAGCAGGAAGAGCTGGCCAAAAATACCGCCAAAACACGAGAATAGCCTGACATGG